>CAYIMK010000151.1:0-2962 GCA_964364595.1 Microcaldota archaeon
TTTTTTGTTTCTTTTTTCTTCATTTTATCAGCTCAAATCTCGCGCGCCCGCGCCATCATAAGCACGCGGCCGGACGCGAGGCATGCTTTACCTTTTTTCGTCAGCGAATAATAGCGCCGCCGGCCGTCCTCGGCCGAGGTGAGAAGCCCTTCGCCTTCGAGGCGGTAGAGCACGAGATAGACAAGGAGGCGGCTGGGGGAGAAATGAAAGGCGCGGTCAATCTCCTCCGGCAGGTTGTAAGCATAAATTTTCTTTTTCGCGGCAAGTGACAGCACCGACAGCCAGAGATTTCCGATGGTGAGGGACTGGCGCAGGCGCTGCAATGGTTTGGAAGTTGGGGCAGAGGCCATGAAACGACCACTACAACAAGGTTTAAGAGCTATTTAGAGCGGCCAAGAGGCCCTTAGCATAGCCGAACCAGGGTGCCGATGGCCCCGGGCCATTGTTCAGCATAAGCCGCCCTTGACTTTGCCTTTGGCAGGGTGCGCCTGCTCCCACACCCGCACGTTGGGGTCCGAGCCGTGCTTTTTGAGCATGGCGGCAATTTCGTTTCCGAGCGGCGTCGGATACTGGCCTGTGACGCAGCCGAGGCACAGGTCCTCTTTCTTCATGCCGATGGCGCCCACCAAATCCTCGATTGAAACATAGGCCAGTGAATCAGCACCCACCATCTTGCGTATCTCCTCGACGCTCTTGTTGGCTGCCACCAGCTCGGTGAAAGTGGGCAAATCCACGCCATAAAAGCATGGGGCGATGGTCGGAGGGCAGGCAATCCGCAGGTGGATTTCCGTCGCGCCCGCGTCGCGCAAAAGCTTGAGAATCGGCCCTGACGTCGTGCCGCGCACAATCGAATCGTCGATGAGCACCACGCGCTTGCCGGCCACCAAGGGCTTGACGGCGTTGAGCTTGAGTTTCACGGCCGCCGAGCGCAGGGCCTGATTTGACATGATGAACGTGCGGCCAACGTAGCGGTTCTTCATCAGCCCCTCCTCCATCGGGATGCCGCTGGCCTGCGCATACCCCTCAGCCGCCGGTCTCGACGTGTCTGGCACGGCCACCACTATGTCTGCCTTCACCGGCGCGGTCTTGGCGAGCCGGCGGCCCAGCTCCTTGCGCACGTTGTAGACAAGCCGGCCTTCGGCGACGGAGTCGGGGCGGCTGAAATAGACGAATTCGAACATGCAATGTTTTGGCTGCGGTTTGGCGATGAGCTGACGCGTTGTGATTTTGCCGTCCGGCGAGATGATGCGCGCCTCGCCCGCCCCAACGTCGCCAAGGAGCGGGATGTCGTTGATGTCGAGGGCAGTAGATTCGGAGGCGAACATGATGAAATCGTCATTCTTGCCCCACACCAGCGGGCGGATGGCGTGCGGGTCGCGGTAGATGACGAGCTCCCCGCGCGCGGTGACTGCACACACTGAATAGGAGCCATCCAGCTCATCCATGGAAAACGAGACTGCCTTGAAGATGGAGGAGACGGATGGCGGGGTTTCGCCGCGGGCTTTGAGATGCTTCACCAAAACGGCGAGCATGAGGTCCGCGTCGCAGGTCGAGCAGAACGCGCGGCCGCCCGACTCGAGGCGCGAGCGGACGGTGCCGTAGTTGGCGATGTTGCCGTTGTGGGCCAGCGCGATTCCGCCGAAGGGCTCTTTTTCCACGAACGGCTGGGCGTCTTCCACTCCGCCGGCTCCGATGGTGGGGTAGCGCGTGTGGCCGATACCCGCCAGCCCGCTGAGTGAGGAGAGGGCCTTTTCGCTAAAGACGTCGAAAACCAGGCCTAGGCCGCGCACGAGGTTGATTTTCTTTTTGCCGTCCCACGCGGCGATGCCGGCAGCGTCCTGGCCGCGGTGCTGGAGCGCGATGAGCGCACGGTAGAGCAATGGAGTGACATCCTGCTTTTTGAAAGAGAGGATGCCGGCAACGCCGCACTCCTCGTGAAGGGCATGGTCGTCGAAAGAGGGGGCATGAGCGGCGAGGCGCTCGCCATACTGTGCATGGCCATCGAAAGAAGAGAGAGCGGATGGCTTAATGCGAGAATTTTCTTTTCCCATAGCCCATATTCTCCGAAGAAGAATATATTCCTTTGCCTCGCCCGGCAATTAAGTGGAAAAATAAAAATAAAAACAAATCAAATATGCCTGCGCCGCCCGCATTACTTCTCGGGCAGAATCGGGTTGCGCTCTTCTGTCAGCAGGCGGAAATAGGCCATCCACTGCACAGAATAGATCGTGTATTTGGCAGCCCAGTCGTGCAAGAACTTATGCCGCTTGCCCGCAACCATTAAGAATATTTGTTGTTTTGCGAAAAAACAGAACCCTGCAAAATAGAACTCCGGTGTTTTCTAGAACTTCCTGGCCGCGCCAGCAAGGTTTGCAAACAGGGGCACGCAGTTGCCCTCGTCCGACGGCGGGGCGGGCGCGGAAGAAAGGCCGAAGCTCGCTGCGAGCTGCTCGAAGAAGCCGGCCGGCTTCTTGTGCTTCTCCGGCGGAGTGCGGGTCCAGGCAGGCGAATGCGCGTAGCGCGTGTGGCATTCGGGATGAGGCATCAGGCCCAGCACGTTGCCGGCCGGATTGCACACGCCGGCAATTGCATCGGCCGAGCCATTCGGATTGAGAGGGTAAGCGTCGGCCCTCTGGCCTGCTGCATCGGAATAACGGAATACGATTTGCTTGTTCTCTTCCATCTTCTTCCTGTCATCGTCCGATGCGAACAGCACGCGGCCCTCGCCGTGGCGCACCGGCATGGACATAACGCCAAGGCCGCCGGCAAACTGGCAGGCCGAATCCTCGGCGCGCAGGCGCACCCAGCGGTTCTCGAAGCGCCCCCGAGCGTTGCGCATGAGAGTCATGCGCCGCTCCCAGACAGATGCAGAATTTTGGCCGGATGTGCCAGGAGTCTCGGCAGAACTCGGGCCAGCGCCCGGCGCCCCCGATGAGGGCATCGAGCATCCAGCCCGGCATGC
>CAYIMK010000152.1:0-2933 GCA_964364595.1 Microcaldota archaeon
GGAGGCGAAAAAACCCCGGAAAAGAGCTTTTTCGGCCGGAGGCCGAAAAACCTCGGAAAAACCAATTATCGTAGGCATTTCCCGAATTACACTCGGGCTGTTTTTGTTTCATCTGGGGTTTTTAACTTTCGCGGAACAAAGCGGACCATGGAGTTCATAGCTGCCGCCCTCAGCGTCGCCGGCCTGGTGCTGTTCGAGGTCATCAGCAGCATCGACAACGCGGTCATCAATGCCGAGGTGCTGACCAAGATGTCGGAGAAGGCCCGGCGCTGGTTCCTGCGCTACGGGCTTCTGATCGCCGTGTTTGGCATCCGCCTCACTCTGCCGATACTCATCCTATGGCTGGCCAACCCGGCCTATTCGCCGGCCGATCTTGTCATGTCCGCCTTTTCCGACGACCCGAAGGTGGCCGGGGCTGTGGAGGCCAGCGCGCCGCTGCTGCTGGTCAGCGGCGGGGTGTTTCTGGTCTTCCTCTTCTTCCACTGGCTGTTTTTGGAGTCAAAGAGCTTCGGGCTGCACGGTGAGAAGTTCGTTTTCGAGCATGGCGTGTGGTTCTACGCAGTGGTATCGATTCTGCTGGCCGCCGTCACATGGTTTGCCTTGGAGGTAAATCCACTGATGGCCTTTGCGGCCGTGGTGGGTTCCACCGCCTTCTTCATCATCCACGGCTTCAAGCAGAACGCGGCCGAGCAGGAGCGGCGGATGCTGGAGGGCAATGGCTCCAGCCACATGAGCGACTGGAGCAAGATATTCTACCTCGAGGCGATTGACGCCACGTTCTCCATCGACGGCGTGATTGGCGCGTTCGCATACACCATGTCCATTCCACTCATCGTCCTGGGCAGCGGGCTGGGGGCAATCGTGGTGCGGGAGATGACGATTCGTAATATCGAAACTGTGAAGAAATACAAATATCTCAAGAATGGCGCCATGTATTCCATCCTTTTCCTCGGCTCGGTGATGCTGGCGGACGCGTTCGGCCTGCACGTGCCAACCTATGCAACGCCGCTGGCCACGTTCGTCATCATCGGGTATTTCTTCTATTTGTCGAAAATCGAACTTGGGAAAACGGCGCCAATCATCGGCCCCTAAGGCCGATGGTGCGCCGAAAACGCCGAGGCGTTTTCGACCGCGGCGGCCGGATGACGCGGTTTTGGCCGATGAGCGGCTTTTTAATTTGCTGGATGCATAAGATGGTACAAGCCCTCGTAGTATAACCTGGATAGTACGCAAGCTTGCGGAGCTTGATATCCGAGTTCAAATCTTGGCGAGGGCGAATCTTTCTTTTATTTATGTCGTAACAATTTTGTAATGGTTGTTCGCGAGCCAGAGGTGTCCAAGGATGCGATTCCTGAATCGTTCTGGAAGAAAACAGAATTCTGAACGCTTGTCAGATAATCTCTTTACGTGACAAGATTTGGGTCATGGCAGTTCCTCCTTTATCTTGACGCGGAAGGTGACCCGGTTTCCCTTCGCGCTCACTTTCTCGAGCACGACCGAATCGCATCGCGGGTCTTCGAGATATTCTCTCCCCTTTTTTTCCATTTCAACCTCGAGGGACCAGCCATTGCCGCCGCACGAGGACGACGATCCCCAGTTCTGGCCGAACAGCTCGATTTGCTTGATATCATCCGGTTTGAATCTCATGGGTTTTCGCCTCCTTTCCATCCTCCTTTTTCGCCTTCACACGGCCGCATATTCCCGCGGTCGGCGCGCGTCTTGGCGATGTCAGGGTCCGAAGGCCCGTTCAAGCAGCGGGTCCACGAACGCATAGGACGAATCGATGAACTCGTGGTTTATCAGCGAATCCAGGTAAAGATTGAACTGGCTGTCGGACACCGGAACGCCCAGCTCTTTCTCGACGGCGGCCTTGATGCCGCCCCATTTCCTCTCGCCATTGGCGATGGCTTTGACGATGGCCAGATAGCGCTTCGACGCTTTGGTGGAGGCGAGGAAGTGGTCGAACTCGTTGCGCGTGAGCAGTTTGCCCTGCCGGATGACCTCGGCCACCGCCTTGGAGTGGGCCAGTTCGCGCCGGGTCCAGCCGTATAGCGTCAGCCAGCCGATGATTCCGTCGAGGTTGGAGATGGCGCCCGAGATTTCGCTGTCGCTGATGCCTATCTTGAGCTCGGCCCCGCCGGCTTTCAGGAAGCGGGAGACCTCGTTTGGATTCAGGCGCGCGGTCTTGATGCTTTCCATGGCGCGGCCGAAGAGCGGGTTGTCGGCATCCTCCTGGCCGAGGAAGCGGTCAAGCAGGCCGACCTCGGAGCCGGAGATGAGGAGTTTGATCCCCTTCTCGTTGTCATAGATATAGGCGAGGAAGTTGGCGAGGCCGAAAGGAGAGAGGAGATGAGCTTCGTCCAGCACCAGCACGAATTTGCGCCCCTTGATCGCTTTGGTGATGTCGTCGGAAGCCCCGCCGAACTCGATGCGGGCCCCCATTTCCACCGCAGACAAGCGGATGCCGCCCAGTACGCCTTTCAGTCCTGCGGCGAGCTTTCGGTAGAAGTCCTGCTTGTTCTCCACCGACCGGGCGTCGATGAAGACATGGGGCAGTTTCGTTTTGGCGAGCGTGACGCGCATCAGGGAGGTTTTGCCCGTGCGCCGGGGCCCCCTTATGACAATCAGCCGGACCTGCTGATTTTGGAGATTGGAGGCGAGGGAGGCGATGGCGGCTTCGTTGTCGAAGAAGTCCTCAAGCCGGGTTTTTGGAGCGGGGTCGAATAGCATGAGAGCATCACCACGTCAAAGTTTATAATTACTAATACATAGTATTAGCTACGAATACATAGTATTTGTGGCTAATACATTACCATCATCCGCTCCGGGCGGGGATTTCCAGCGCAACATCGACGTTGACGCATGTTGGCGAAATTCTGATCAGCTTCGCCGAAGAGCGCCCTCTGCTTCATCGGTGAGCCGATGAAGTCTCA
>CAYIMK010000153.1:0-2866 GCA_964364595.1 Microcaldota archaeon
ACTCCCATACCAGCGAGCATATAGACGATATCGTCTATGGCGATTAGATGCGCATACTCGATTCCTCGGTCCTCGTGGGGCTCCATATCATCAACGACCTCCATCACGCGAGAGCAACGGAATTGTGCCGGGCCATCCCGGCCGGTGAGTTCATCCTGCTCAATGATTACGTGGTGAATGAAGTCACCACAGTTTCACTGCGCAAGGGCGGCCTTGTGAAGGCCCGCGAAGTCCTTGACTTCATGCTCAATAACCAGCAATTCAACGTCCATCACACCCCGGAGGAAGAATTCAATCGAATCATCAGCCGTTTCAAGTCCCAGTCCTCAACCCTGAGCTTCGTGGACTGCTCGATTCTGGAGCTGGCCAAAGCGGAAGGCTGCCGAGTGGAGACGTTCGACAAAGTGCTGCAAGCCGAAATCAATGCCGCGCACGAGGTTCAGTCTTAATCATGCCGGGTTGCACCTGCCCGCAATCGGCTTGACTCCCTTGAACGACAATCCTGTAAACGTGGGCGTGTCGTAATAGACTGTCAGATACTTGCGGAAGCGGTCGGTGCTGGCCTCGCCGGAACCGGAATTCGAGCAGGCGGTGGTGGGCCTCAAATAGAACTCTTTTCTCTCATTCGGCGCGAGTTTCACGCTGATTCCCTGCGTTGCTCCCGCCCCGGACGTGCCCAAAGAGGTGCTGCCCGGGCAGGGGCTGTCGCTGCCGGTGACGGAGTGGTTGGCGCACACTGCATACGACTCGCTGACCACCGAATACGGCTCGGTCATGAAGCCCAGAATGGTAATCGGCTTGGAATCCACGTTCTCGATGGAAAGGGCAATCTCTCCAGTGCCTGGGGTGCCGGCGTAATAATAGCCCTGCATGTCAACGATGCGCAGCGGGCGCACCTGCGTGGCCCAATACGCATTTGTCTCCGACTGCGCTATGTCTCCGGAGGACTGCGAGAAGAACATGGCGAGCCCGATGACTATGAGCCCTATGACCAGCACTATGGCGAGGATAATCATGTATTCGACCGTGGTCTGGGCGCGGGGGGAGGACGAATGGTTTCGCATGCTCGAAGCAAAGAATGCACGACTTAAAAAACCGATACCCAAAAACAAAAATAAAATCAGCGGCCAGGCCGGCCTCGGGGCCGGCCAATCGGTCCTTGTTTTTGTTTTTCTAATTCGCCGGGCACACGATATTCAAATCCAGAGGCCCAATTTCGGTCAGGTTGTTGGTCGTATCCGCCGACAGAACATAGGTCAGCCGCAGCGGGCGGCGGATGCTTGTCTTCGCCCCGCCGCACGGCACGATGTCGGCCACCGGCTCGCTCACGATGCGGACAATGGCGCGGGGATTGAGCGTCACGCTGCAGGCGCATGTGGTGTTCCGGCAGCTTGAGGCGCCTCCGCACAACGACGAACCCACCCTGTCCGCAGCTCCGGGGTCGTACTGGTAGAAGGCGAGGTTGGCGTTGTTGAGCGTGAGAACCCTGAGCTGGACCTGCTCGTCGACCTGCGTCTGGAGAGCCAGCCACAGCCTGTTCGTGGCCCGATGCTCGAGCGCGTCCACGGTGATGGGCCTGGCCTGGTCGGCCCAGTAGGTCATGGACTGCCGTGTCTGGTAATCCAAACCCACTTCGGGCAGGTAGCCCAAGAGGCCCAAGGCAACGAGGGTGATGACCAGCACCACGCCGGCCATGATGGCGTAATCCAAAAGGGCCTGGCCCCGCCGACAAATGGCCCGAGCGCGCCGATAATCGTTTCTCATCGCATCCGCTAAGCATCAAATGGAATTAAAAACACCAACGAACAGGCAAGCAGAACAAAAAACAAAACGAGCCGACAACCAAAAACACCAACGAACCGGCCCGCTCGAGCGGGCCGCGGGCGAATTTTCATCTCTTGCTTTTCTTTCTTTTTTCTTTATTGTCTTCTTCCTTTCTTTTTTCTTACTGCCGCCCTTTCTTGCCGCTCCCTTTCACCGGCTTTCCTTTCCTGTGC
Source organism: Microcaldota archaeon (assembly GCA_964364595.1). GTDB lineage: Archaea > Micrarchaeota > Micrarchaeia > Anstonellales > Anstonellaceae > CAIXYX01. The sequence goes on from CAYIMK010000153.1 coordinate 1,998, forward strand.
GGCCCCCGCCCGCCCATTCCCACCGGCACGCTCTCGGCCCCGCGCTCGGGCTTGAGCACTGATTCATCGATGTCCAAAAAGGCCGAGCTTTCGGCGGCCGGACGGCCCAGTTGGCTCGTCTTCTTCTCCTCCGCCTCGCCGCTCACGGTGCGCCTGATCAGGTCGCGCAGATGGTCGCGCTCTCCCTTGCTCGACAGCACGTCCTCGAAGAGGTGCTCGCGGCTTGTTGCCGCCATCACGCTCTTCTCGTCGTCCTTGTGGGTGAGGTGCATCTCCTGCATGTCGGCGATTTCGCGCGCCTGCGCCAGCAGCGCTGCCAGTTCGGCCTTGGTGGCCGCGAGGCGCGCGTCGATGTCGCCCTCGAGGCGCTGGGCCTGCGTCAATTCGAATTCATAGGAGTCCGACAGCGCCCGCAGGTCCTTGAGATAGCGGTGCACGAATCCGGTGTCCACCGCCGCCTTGAGCTTCGCGTGCTCTCGGCTGGCGTTCTCGATGTAATCCGCCAGAGCGCGCATGCGAGTGTCATACTCCTGCTGATGAACGTGAACCCATTCCTGCACGCGGTCAAGCTGCCCCAGCTGCTTCTCGACGTCGCCAAGAAGGGCCTTCTGCTGCTCCACGCCCCCCTGCGCGCCCGAGAGGCGGTCCTCGAGGCTGGACTTGATGTTCTCCAGCTGCCCCAAGTGCTGCGCGGCCGCGTCCAGCTGCGCCTGCTGGGCCGCCAGCGCTTCCTGCGCCTCGGCCACGCGCTGCTGGCTGTCCGCCTCCATGGTTGTCAGCTTCTCAAGCGTGGCCTGCATCTGCTCGGCCGAGGCCTGCTGCGAGCCCAGCGTAGTGCGGGCCTCGTCGAGGCGCATCTGCGCGTTCTG
>CAYIMK010000154.1:0-2851 GCA_964364595.1 Microcaldota archaeon
AAAAGCTCTACGCAGCCCCATTTACATTGGCCTGATAAGCGCTGTCACGCAACATTTAGCATGAAACTCAAAATCAAACTCCAGAAAGAAGGCCGTGGGTATGTGGCCCTCTGCGAGGACTTCAGTCTGAACGCGCAGGCTCCGACGATGCGGGGGGCTATCAAGCACATCGAAGAGGCCTTCTATTTCGCCATCCAATTCCCTGATTTTGTGGAGGCGCATAAAGACAAGCTGGTTGATCTCATGTCCAAACCCGCCACCCGCGCCTCAGACGGATACCTGAACCTCGATGCCAACCGGTTTCTCGAGAGCGTGAGATTCCATGCCCCCGCCTCCCTCAGCTCTCAGCAACTGAATTGCTCAAGCGCCTGATGGAGATTGACCCCTCCATCGAATGCAGGTCCGGGCGCGGCTCTCATCTCTTTCAGCTCAAACGGATGGTCAACGGGGTTCCTTGTTTCAGCACCGTGGCGGGCCATGGGAACGAACCGGTCAGGCTCGGAGTGCTCAAAGCGACTTTGCGTCAGTTGAAAATCGACGAAAGCCTGTTTCGGCGGTAAAGCGTTTTTATTAACCTTGGCCGGCCTGAATCTGAATGGGATTCGCATGGTCGATTACCTATTCTCGGACGGGCCCTCGGCCAACCGCATCATCCAGGACGCCATCGACCGCTTCGTGCAGAGCGCCAAGCAGGAATTCAAGGGCTCGCGGGACGTCTCGAAATCCGGCGCTTCTGACGCCTGGGTGAGCGTGCAGGGCGATGACAAGGGGTGGATTATCTGCCAGCAGGGCAAGAAGGTTTTCCCCATCGGCACTCTGGCCAATTTCAGCATCTCGTCCGATTCCTCAGGCCTGAGCGTCACCTTCCGCTCGAAACCGGCCAGCTATGCGGGCGTGGACGGCCTCTCCAGCATCGTTTTCACGATACAAGTCAGCAAGAAGGCGAGCACGGTGGAGGGCCCGGACAAGGTCAGGACCAATATCCTCTTCGACATCACTCCAGTCAAGCCCCGCCTCGAGCCGGCCCAGGACCAGACTTCGGTGTTGCAGAAAAAATGAGAACGGAAAAAGAAGATAGTTCGGGCATTGCCGAAGATAATTAGTTTTCCCGAGGCTTTTGCGCCTCTAGCGCAAAAGGCTCTTGGACGCAGGGGGAATCGAACCCCCAGTCTCTGCCTTGCGAAGGCAGCGTCTTACCGTTCGACTATGCGCCCTTGAAGATGGGTTTTCTCTACAGACTTCTTTAAACGCATCGCCGCTGCCGAGCGCGAAGGCAGCGCCTCCGTCAACCCGGAGGGTTGGCGGTAGACGGCCCGCAGGGCCGGCGTATACCGTTCGACTATGCGCCCTTAAGTCGGATGGACTATATCTCGCGGCGGAGATTTATAAAATAGCATAAACCGGCAAAGAAAATAAGAAAACCGAAAAAAATGAAAAGAAACTAGATTTCGACCATGCTTTCCATGAAGCTGGGCATCTTGGCCGGCGCCTGTTCTTGCGAGCCGCCCATCTGGCCGACGATTCCTTCCAGTTGTCCGGAGCGCAGGCCGGTGACGATGGATGTGACAGTCACGGTGTCGCCCAGGGAGGGGTCGAGGCGTGCGCCCATCTTGACGTTGGCGTTCGAATCGAAGGTGTCTGTGACTCCCTCACCGACCGCAATCGCGTCGCCCAATGACAAAGAGGTGCCGCCGCAGATGTGCACCAGCGCGCCCTTGGCTCCCTCATAGGAAACGTCGAGCAGGGGGTGCTCGAGCGTGTTCTTGACCACGTTCTGCACGCGGTCGTTTCCGTGGGCCTCGCCCATCGAAATCAGCGCAACTCCTCCGTTCTCCATGACGCTGCGCACGTCCGCGTAGTCGATGTTCATCAGCGACGGGAGCATGATGGTGTCGGCGATGCCGCGCACGGCCTTGCCGGTGATGGCATCGGCGAGGTTGAAGGCGTCGGAAATGGGCAGGTTGGGTACGTATTTCACGAGCCGGTTGTTGTCGATGACTGCCATGGTGTCGGAGTGCACAGCCAAGCGCTGCAGGCCCCACACGGCCTTCTTCAGGCGCGCGCGCTCGAGCGCGAAGGGAATGGTCACAATCGAAACAACGACTGCGCCGGCCTCATTCGCTATCTCGGCAATCACGGGAGCGGCGCCAGTGCCTGTGCCGCCGCCCATGCCAGCGCAGAGGAAGACCAGCTCGTTCTCGCCGATGACCTCTTTGAGCTGCTGCTTGGATGCCTGTGCGCACTTCTCGGCAACTTCAGGGAAGCCGCCGGCGCCAAGACCTTTTGTGATGGTGCCGCCGATGAGAACTTTCTTGTGCGCCGACATTGAGCGCAGGTGCAAGGAGTCTGTGTTAATCGCAATGGTTTGAGCCGACTGGATGTTGTTTTTCATCATCCGGTTGATGGTGTTGCAGCCGCCGCCGCCAACGCCAACTACGGCTATTCTGATTTTGTCGTTAGAAATCAGCCCGTCGCCGTCCGTCGCCGCGTTCGCTTGAACGCGCACATCCTCGTTTGATCTGGCCGAAGCCAAAATGCTGTCCAACATGTGCCCATCCCCCTTATTTTTGCCTCTTTGCGGCACCGGAGCGGGTCGCTATCGCTCCTTGGCCGCTCACTGCTCGTATAGAAATAAATAGAGTTTAAAAACTCATCGTTTCATGCGGATTTTATCGAGGTGAAACGCAAACAAAAAATCCGGCGCATTGAAAAACGAGCGGTATTTGGTTTTATTTTCAAATTTTTGCGGCCCGAACTCCACGACGGAGGAAAAACGAATTCATGCTGCGGGATGACTTTGGGCAACCGCCAAATGGTAATGATTATTGGTTCTACCTGAATTCTTCGAAAA
>CAYIMK010000155.1:0-2844 GCA_964364595.1 Microcaldota archaeon
GTTCTTCAACTCGGGCGGCGGGCGGCCGCCCGCCCCCACGGCAGCCACCATGGCGCGCACGAGCTGATGATTTACGGACAGCTCGCAGCCAGGGAATGAATGGGGGATGATAGACACTTCCAAACCTGCCGGAGCCGAAGTGAGGAAGAGCTGCTCGATTTTGCCGATGTCGGCAGACGGTGGGATGCGCACGTCTATGAAAAAGTCGAGCTTGCCGGGGATGACATTGAGCTCGGAGCGGCGGCCGTAATCGATGTGGGTGACATTGAAGATGACCGAGTCGAAGGTGTGGTGGCGGGGGAAGTGGCGGCGCAGCTTCTCGTAGTATTCAATGGTCTTCTCAATGGGATTCTCGGCATGCGCGCCCGCATGCATTGGCGAGCCGATTGAGTGGCATTCCACCAGAATGCGGCCCTTGTATGCGATGGTTATGCCACTCAGGTTGGACGGCTCGCCGTTGAGCGCGAGGCGGGGCTTGATGTAAGTGAAAAGATGGAGCGCGCCCCGCGAAGTTGGGGATTCCTCTTCTGTCACGCCAGCGACAACGAGCTTGAGATGCGGGGCGCTCGCGGCATCGCCAGATGGCTGGCCGGAGTGACGGGCTTGGCCGAGCATGCTCGCACCGGCCTCGATATAGGAGGCAAGGCATCCCTTGGCATCAACCGCGCCCCTTCCAGACACGCCGTTGCCGTCGCTCTTCACCAGCCAGAAGCCGCCCACCGTGTCGAGATGGGAGAAGAGAAGAATATCACACTTCGGGTCTTTTGTGTAATCATAATTGCCGCCCACCACGTTGCCGGCCTCGTCGATTTTGACGTGCGTGTATCCCAGCTCGCGCATCCGCTGGGCGCACAGGAGCGCGGCGGCGGATTCATGGCCCGAGAAGCTCTTGGTTTTCACCAGCTCGAGCAGAAACTTGTGGCGTGCAGGCAAGGTCATGAACAACATCTCCAGCGCCTTAGGGCAGCACTCCATCCAATATCTTGAGAGCCCGTTCATACACTTCACGCGGCGTGTTGAGGGGAGGCAGCAGGCGCACCACCACGTCGCCGCCGGACAGCACCAGCAGGCCCCGGCCTTGGGCCGCCTGCAGAACTGGCTTGGATTCGGATTTCAATTCTATTCCGATCATGAGGCCCTTGCCGCGGACTTCGATAATTGAGGGGTGTTTGGGGGATAATGAACGAAGCCGGGCCATGAGCCATTCGCCATTTTCGCGCGCCTGCTCGAGCAGATTCTCCTGCTCAAACACGTCCAGCGCCGCATTGCCGGCCGCTGCGGCGAGCGGGTTGCCTCCGAAGGTGGAGCCGTGCTCGAGCGGTTTGAAGGCGCACGCGTCCTCGCGGGCGATGAGGGCGCCAATCGGCACCCCGCCGCCCAAGCCCTTGGCCAGCGTGCAGGCGTCTGGCGCGATGCCGTAATGCTCGAAAGCAAAGAACTTGCCCGTGCGGCCCATGCCAGACTGGATTTCGTCGATGATGAGGAGCGCGCCGGCCTGCGTGCAGATGTCGCGGGCGGCCTTGATATAGTCCTGCGTTGCCGGCCTGATGCCGCCCTCGCCTTGAATGACTTCAAGAAACACGGCAGCTGTCTCGCTATTCACGGCCGCGCGCAAGCCCTCGATGTCGTTGTAGCGCACGCGGGCAATCGGGCCGATGAGGGGCTCGAATCTTTCACGGTACTTGGGCTTGAAGGTGAGCGAGAGGCTGCCCATGCTCCGGCCATGGAACGCGTTCATGGCGGCCACGAAATTCTTCCTTCCAGTCTTGGCGCGGGCGAGCTTCATGGCCGCCTCCACGGCTTCGGCGCCTGAATTGCATAAAAAGATTTTACCGGTGGTGCTGGTCGCACGATTCCATAGGCCCGCCAACCGCTCGAGAAATCTCGCTCTTTCATCGTTCGCAAACGACTCGTTGCAGGTGAGGAGAGTGTTGGCCTGTTGCGTTATGGCTTGCGCCAGCTTGGGGTGCGCATGGCCCAGCACGGCAATGCCGATGCCGGAGGTGAAGTCGATGTATTCCCTGCCTTCGGCATCCCACACCAAGCTGCCGGCACCGCGCACCAGAGCTAGGCCACGCTTGGGGTAGACGCCCATTTCGAACTTGTTTTCAGTTTCGACAAGCGATAAGTTGGTTTCAGGCATAGGAATCATCCCTTCGTGATATGAGTGCCGGCACCGGCTAAGGCGGCCGAGATGGGTGAGGCCGTGTTTCCATTACAAATAATGACTTCCCGCACCCCGCCGTTGATGGCTTCGATGCAGCCCATGAGCTTCTTTTTCATGCCGCCCGAAGCGGCTCCTGCGCCGGCATTTTGCATTGCGGCCTCGAGCTCGGATGAGGTGAGGGAAGAAACGAGGTCGTTCGGGAAATCCTTGTAATAGCCGTCAACATCTGTGAGCGAGATGGCCTTGTCCGCATGCAGCGCGGCCGCCAGCGCGGCCATGAGCCGGTCGCCGTCGATGTTGAGAGGGATGCGGGAGCGGGGGGATGAGGCGGTTGATTCGGATTCGCCGATGGCCAAAGCAGCGACGACCGGAGTGTAGCCGGCCGAGAGCAGGGTTTGCAGCAGCTCGGCATTTATTTTCTCGATTTTGCCGGTAAAATCATCTCTTACGATTTTCTGCTTGCCGCGCTCATCAACGGCTGTGAAGATTTTTCGTTTTGCTTCGACGACCTTTCCATCAAATCCCGACAAACCTGCTGCATTGACGCCCGCCGCCTGGAGAGCGCAGACAATATTCGCGTTGGCCTGCCCGCCGCAGGCCATGGCATAGAGCTGGATGATTTGCCCGTCTGTGGCGCGGGACTTCACTCCGTTTGGGGAAGTGTGGAACTTGGGCGT
>CAYIMK010000156.1:0-2828 GCA_964364595.1 Microcaldota archaeon
TTGCATGGCGATAATCCGTTTCTCAGCCAAGGCCAGATGCCGGCCGACATTGTCCGGCGCAGCCGAATCATAGAACGGCCGCTTGCACACCCATTTGTTGTAGGGATGGGAGAGCAGGCCGTCTCGGGCCGCCCACACGGCCGAAAGAGATGATTTGTATTTGGATATCGTCAACAAACTGATGTCTGCATCAGTTGTTCTGTATTGCCTCTCCTCGCCAGCCAGCGCGTCAGTCATCACCTGGCTGCGGTTTTGGTAATCCCATAATTGGTAGACAAAACTCCTGCCCACTCCTTCGGCCAGCGGCCCGCACGTGGGAGAGGTTCGGCAGGCCGAGAAGCAGGAATCATAGCTGCTGCACGCATGGCTGGAGATGCCCATCATCTGCCGGCAGTCTTTCACCTCTTTGGCGTCCGTCTGCTGCACGATTTGGTGCGCCGCCAGCAGCTCTTTTCTGGCAAGCCCGTCATACCCCTGCGCCGCGTAATACGCCTTGAGGACGGGCCGAATCTCGTACTCCTGCGTCAGCAGCTTGGCGGAGTAGGCACCATCATCTTTCTGTTCAGCCACAACCATCGCGGCCTGCGTGGCGTTGATGTAAATCAGATACGCCCACCGCCCTCCGGAAATGGGCGCAGCCGAAGCTGAGAAAGAATCATCGTCCAAGCGGAGCGGCTGGACAAGCGCCTGAAGGTCGATGTTTGGCGGCGAGGGGGCGGCTGCATTGGCGGCCAGAGCGGCTGATGAGGCTGATGCATTGGCGGCCAGAGCGGCTGATGAGGCCGATGCATTTCCAGCCGCAACTGCCGATTGTGCGAAGCTGAGCAAAAGCAAAATAGAAATGAGCCACCTGCCTGTCTCCATGCGCGGCCTACGCGGGCGGGATTTATAGGTTTATTGACGACAGCGGGCCAGTTTCAACGGCCGAGCGAATTTCTGCGGCAATTTTCTCCGGCTTCTGCGTGGCGTCGATGCGCCTCCATTCCGCGCACAGGAAGCGCATGCGGTACAAAGCATCAAAATTCTTGCGCACACTTTCCAAAAACGCGCGGTCCGCCTCATGCACGTCCGGCTTTTTCTGAGCTGCCTTGCGCCTCATGGCCTCCTCGACAGGCAAATCAAGCCAGATGACGAGGTCGGGCTTTATCCACGGCCGGCTCGCCAACTGCTTCACTCTCTCTTCAAGCCGTCCGCCCACCCCCTGGTAAGCGGCGGTTGAAATCACGTAGCGGTCGGAGAGCACCCATGCTTTTTTGCGGTCCTGCTCCAAAAGCGGCTGGCTGGCAGCCAAATCGTCGACAAATGCGGCGAAGAGGGCGTCGGGCTCGAGCTTGTGCTTGCCATTCAAATGCTCATGCACGCTCTGGGCCGAAGTGGTCGGGTATTTGTGGATGACGAACGGCTGTCGTTTTTTTCGAATCGCGCGCGCCAGCTCGTCCACCTGCGTGGCCTTGCCGCAGCCGTCAATCCCTTCAAACGCTATGAACTGAAATCCCATCAGCATGTTATGGCAGGGATGGGGTTAAATTCATTGGTGCCGTCAATTTTCCAATGACTTATCTCCTGTGCAAGCACTGCCTCCAGCGGCATGAAAAGCATTCCGATGCCCGACCAGCCCCTGTTCCAGCCCAGTGCTTCATCTGCCAGGGCGCGCTCGAGCAGCTGCCGGCCCTTGTCGAGCAGGCGCTCGCCTCGGCCGCTCATTTGCAGTGGTCAAATTATTGTGTGCAGGCCACCTTCTCCCGCCCACTCATGATACGCGAGGAGGCCCTGCTGGACGGCGAGCCGCTCGAGGAGGCCATGGTCATCAAGAATCAGGCCAACCGCATCGCCATGAAAGAAATTGAGAAGCAAAGCAAGAAGCCGTTCAAGCCGGACGGCGAACTCGTCATCAAGCTCGACTTTTGGCACACGGCAGGCACGGCCATCGCCGCCCCCATCTTCATCTTCGGCCATTATGTCAAGAAATCGCGCGAATGGTGCCAGCATGACTGGGCCTGCACCGCCTGTCGGGGCAAGGGCTGCGAGCAATGCCATTTCCGCAAGCAGGAGTATCCGGCCATCGAGACGGCTTTCCGTGACGTGTTCAAGCCCGCATTCGGCGCTTCGGACGCCTATCTTCACGCAAGCGGCCGCGAGGACGTGGACGTGATGTGCTTGGCCACTGGCCGGCCCTTTGTGTTCGAATTGGTGCATCCGCAAAAAAGAACGGCCGATTTGTCTGAACTGGCCCGCGTCATTTCAGAAAAATATCCACTCGTTGTGCTGGGGCTCAAATTCGTGCTCCCCACCTGGCCAACAATTGTCTGCACTTCGCATTTTGACAAGCATTATCGTGCATGGGTGGAGGCGGACCGGCCGTTCAGCGAGCAGGACTGGCAGACCATTCGCTCGGCTCTGCCGATTAAGGTGCTGCAGCAAACACCCACCCGGGTTCTGCGCCGCCGCGCCGACTTAATCCGCCCCCGCTCAGTCTATTCCATCAAGCCGGTTTCGTTCTCTCCAACTGAGTGGGTGCTGGACATCCATGCCGAGGCAGGCACCTACATCAAGGAGCTGATTCACGGCGATGTGGGGCGCACCAAGCCATCTTTCAGCGGCCTTCTGGGCACGCCCTGCCGCTGCAAGCAGCTCGATGTCATGGGCGTGGATGACATGTTTTTGCTGACTCTGTCGGACGGAAGCGGCTAAGCATCTATTTTCCGCCAAAAGCGGCTAAACACTTATTTTACGATAAGCGGCATACACTGCTCCGTAATATCCCAATTGGGCCAGCATTTGCAAAAGCGACGGGTTGGCGTCATAGCCAACCAGCCCTTTCATTACGG
>CAYIMK010000157.1:0-2811 GCA_964364595.1 Microcaldota archaeon
CTTTTGAGAATCGAGATGAGCTCCTGCGTGCGGCCTACGGCGAATGCAGGCAGTAGCAGATGTCCGCCGTTGCCGATGACTTCGCGCGCCCGCTGGGCGAGCTGCACTTCCAAGTCAGAGCGGTTGGGGTGGTCGCGGTTGGCGTATGTGCTCTCGGTGATGAGCACGTCCACTTCGCCCACGTCCTCGGCCGGACTATGCATCCGCGTGTCGGCCAGCTTGTAGTCGCCGGAATAGAGCACGCGTTTGCCCTCGTATTCCACCAGCGCCTGCGCCGCGCCGGGGATGTGGCCGGCGTCGAAAAGCGTCAGTGTGGTGTTGTCAAGCTTGATTGGCTGGTGGTAGCCGCTCACGCGGAACGACTCCATCGCCTTCTTGTGCGAGGAGCGCTTGTAGGGCAGGGTGCCGTATTCCTCGATAATGATTTTGGCCGAGTCCAAAAGCAATAGCTCGCTGATTTCCTTTGTCGGCGGTGTCGCGATAATGGTGGGGCTGTTGTGCTCGAAAAGCGAGGGCAAAAAGCCGACGTGGTCCAGATGCGCGTGCGAAATCACGACCGTGTCAATCGGCACTGGGCTGGGCAGGGGGTAGAGATGCGGGTCCTTCTTGTTGTGGATTTTCAGCCCGCAGTCGAACATGATGTTGTGGTCCGTCTCTATCAAAATTGCGGAGCGGCCGACTTCAGCTGCAGCGCCCAAAAAATCTATTTCCATAGCATAACCTCTAGGCAGGCAAGGCGTGGCAAAAGGCGAATCGGTTGGTGTTTTGCCGGGGCGCATCTTTTTGCGCCCTTCGGAGCATGCCCTTTTCTTTTAGGGCGTTTGCGGCGCTGCCCCTGTTTCCCAAGGGCGTCTAACGTCGCGTTTTCCAATCGTTTCGTTTCTGGTTTTTTCAAAACCACCGAATTTCGTCCTTTGCCTTGCCTGTTTTCTTAGTTTGAATGACTTGCAGCGGACGGAGTTTATAAAATATGGGGTATCGTTCATCCCAGGCTCCGCCTGTTTTTTATTCCCCCTTTCCCTGTCTCCCTGCGGGACGGACTATGGCGGGCATCACGGCTGAAGAGGTGGCGCGCGAAAAGCGCCTTGCGCTCGGCTATTCGGGCGAGATGCAGCCGGCCCGGATTTGGCACCCCCTTCCCAAACTGCCGCAGAAAAACGTCCTGCGCTGCGACTTGTGCGCCCATTATTGCATCATAAGGAGCGGCGACGTGGGCACCTGCCTCATCCGCAAGAACGAGGGCGGCAAGCTCTGCACGCTCAACTGGGGCAAGGCCGAAGGCCTCGCAATCGACCCGATGGAGAAGAAACCGTTCTTCCATTTCAAGCCGGGCGCCTCGGTGCTGTCGTTCGGCGCGCCGGGATGCAATTTCCGCTGCACAAACTGCCAGAACTGGACTCTCTCGCAGGCGGTCAGGCAGTTCGGGCCAAAGGCGCTTCAGGTTCCGCTGGTCACGCCGGAGATGATTGCCGATTCGGCCGTGAAAAACCATGTGGACGGCGTGGCCTACACCTATTCCGAGCCGACCATATTTTTCGAGTACGCCTATGATACAATCGCCGCGTGCAGGAAAAAAATGCAAAAAGAAAAAAGCAAACCCGCCTTGCTCCCGCCCGATTTCTTCCATGTCTTTGTTTCCAACGGCTATTTCACCAAGGAAATGCTCGACGTGGTGGTGAAAGAGAAGCTCCTCTCCGCCATTCGCATCGACCTCAAGTTCATGGATGACGATAAATACGGCCGCATCTGCGGCGGCCGGCTGAAACCGGTGCAGGAATCGATTAAGCGCGTCTCTGCCCTGCGGAAAAACAAGGAATGGCCCGTCCATCTCGAAGTCATCAACCTCGTTATCCCAAAGGAGAATGATTCAGACGAAGATTTCAGGCAGGTGGCTGATTTCATGGCCTCCGTCTCGCCAGACATCCCGCTGCATTTCAGCCGCTTTTTCCCCAATTTCCGAATGGACAACGTGCCGCCAACGCAGCTGGAGCGCCTCGCACGGGCCAAGGAGATTGCGCTTGACGCGGGCCTAAAATATGTCTATATCGGCAACACCCGCCTATCGGGGGGCGAGGACACCAACTGCCCCAAATGCAACGAACTGTTGATTGCCCGGAGCCGCTTCGGGGTGGAGAAAAACGTTTTTGCAGGGAAGGAATTCAAGGGCATGCGCGGCCCGCCGTGCCCCAAATGCGGGGAGAAAATCAACCTCGTGCTCTAAGCACGCCCTTCTGCTCCTTCGCCCCGCAGCCGCCCTTCTGCTCCTTCGCCCCCAGCCGATGCTCCTCTCTCATCTTCTTTTATACATTTCCACCCACAATATATCATTGATTTCATGGTGGCGAACGTCTTGCTCGGAAAGAAAGCCCATAAGGAGGCAACGAGATTTATCTCGGCCCTGATGGCCCTGCCTCCGAACCAGCGCACGGCCGTCGGCGTGCTGCGGGGTTATTTCTCTGACCGCGACCGTGGCGATGCCGTCTTGAACTGCATCCTGCCGGCCAATGGCTCGCCTCTGGCGCCCATGAGCCGGTATTTCAAACATTATCGCCTGAAAATGCTGGCATCGGAATGCATCAGGCATTCTTCCTATTCTGACGAACTGGCGCTTCTGGACCAGCTGCCGCTGCCTCCGAGAATGCTCCAGCGCGTGAAGGAACTGCTGCAAGCGCGCAAGGAAGGCCGTCTGAACATGTATCACTGATTACTGATATCGCGCTTTCACCGCGTCCCGCGCTTTTTGGCCGCGCCCCGGTCTTTTGGCCGCCTCCTCGGACGTTTGGTTTTAAAACATAGCCCTCTTTTGCCTGA
>CAYIMK010000158.1:0-2795 GCA_964364595.1 Microcaldota archaeon
GAGCACGCTCTGCGCCGCCTTGTGCTTGGGGTGCGCATGCGCATGCTCTTCCGCGCCGGATTCAATAGACGGCTCGTTCGGCCTTGGCCACATCGGTGCGGCCGGCTCCTCCTTCTTTTCAGCCGGCTTGGCCATTCTCATAAGCCAGGGCACCGCAACGAAGATGAACACCACCGCGATGACCGCAATGGCCGCGATGAGCAGCAGGGAGGCCGTGCCCAGCCATGTGGTGCCGGATGCTGTTGCGGCCGGACCCTGTTCGGGCGGCGTGACGGGCGCGGATGGCGTCTCATTCACAGCCGTGTTATTCTGCTTCACTGCCGGCGGAGCGGCCGGCTTTGGCACGCTCATCTTCACCACCTGCGTTTCCCACGTGAACGTGTAGTCGCCCCCGCTCGCCGCCTGCACATACACTTTGCCGGCATCATCCGTGCTGAGGTTCAGCGTTCCGCGCGGAGTGCCCACAAGAACCTGCTGGCCCACCATGGGCCTCTCGCCGGCTTTGAGCTGCACCGCGAGAATGGAGTAGAGCGCCGCGGCGGACGAAGCGGTCAGTTTGGGCGCCAAAATGGTGTTATTCGTCTCCGTGAGCGCGCCGCTAATCTCCATATACCCCGAGCCAGTGTCCGGAGCCTGGAAAACCGGCGAGGTGATGCGCCGGGTGCCGTCGTCAAGGCGCAGGTAATAATTCGTGCCCGGCCAGACGCTGTCGATGAGGAAGTATCCGTCCGGCATTACGGTGACGCTGTTCTTCACAGTGTCCTGCTGGTCAATCAAACTGATTTTGCGCCCAACCCAATGCTCGGGGTTCACGCTCACCCTGCCGAAGAGGGTGTAGGTGGACTTCTGGACAAACATGATGTACTTTACTTCGGTGTCACGGGTGAGGTTGAGCATGTAGGCATGGTCAGGATATCCGCCGCGCTGCAGGCGGACGAAATAGATGCCGGGTGCCAAATCAAACTGGGCCAACGCCCTATCCACGATACTGGGACATCCCACGGCGAGGTCGATTTTAGGGCACCACTTGGCGGTGTTCTCATAAAGCGTGGTGTTGCCCACAAGCACCGCAACCTTGGTGCCGGGCAGGCGCGTGCCGTCACTGCCGGCATTGTTCACCACCGTCGCGCTGAACACGAAGGCGGAAGTCAGTCCGATGAGCAGGGCGAGGCCCAGCACCAGCACCATCATTCGGGGAGGGGGTTGCATGGCCTAGCCACGGGGGGGAGCATAAAAAAGGTTATGGATGCGCGCAGGATTGAGATGGGGCCAAGCCGCCCGGAACAGGGCAAGTGGGCTTATAACTGATTCGAAAAATAAATGAACAAAACGAGGCGGCGCCCGAGCGCCGCCTTCGTCGAGTATGCTCGAACCCATTCGTCTCTGCGAAACGGTCGAAAGTTCAAAAATTAATAAAATATGCCATTAGCAGGCCTGCCGCATGCCGGTGCCTAGAATCTGGCCCGCAGGCCCACGTGGGCATACCACCAGCCCTCGCCGAGCACCCACATCCTTGTCCCGCCGAATTCGAGCTGCGTGTTGGGCGAGATGCCCCAGAATGCCGAGCCGGTGACGCCGGTGGAGTTGAAGAGCGTGCCCTTCATTAATTCGCGCGTGAAGCCCAGGGCCAAGTCGAGGTTGTGGGCCGTGAGATATGTGGCAGTCGCGCCAAATCCCTCGAATTCCCGGCCCCCTTCGCCGGCCTGCACATAATCGAAAAGGATGTTGGCCGGCCTGCCGCCAACCAGCAGCGAGGCGCGGGCATACTGGTGGCCGCCCTGCAGCTGCACGCCAAGCGTATTGGGCAAGCTCAGCTGCAGCGCGGCATAGCTCTTTTTGTCCACCTCGTGGTAGAGTCCGGCGATGCCGAAGTCCTCGTTCGTATACTTGGCTCCGCCCATCACGCCCAGGTTCTTCTCGCCGCCCGTGGGCAATGTCGTGAAGAAGGTGAGGTTGTTGTTCGGGGAGTGGATGAAGCTTAACAGGCCGCCATCGAGGGTGTTGGCAAAGCCGAGCTGGGTGACGCTGCCGCCCTTGTCCTTAAGGCCGATGCTGAACTGCGCGATGCCGGCGCGGTACTCGTCCCCCACTACGTAATTCTCCATCATGCTGTGGATGCTGAAAACGCGCTGGGCCCAGTTCCTGCGCAGGGCGATGCCTGCGTTGTAGTCGGTATCGAAGAGGTTTTGGTTGGCCCGGATGTCGTTTCCAAGCGCAGTAATCTGCGTCTGGATGTTGCCCAGCACCCTCTGCGACGAGAGGATGGAGAGCGAATTCTTGTTGACATACGCATTCGCATAAAGCGTGGTGTTCTTGTCCAGATGCAGCGAGGTTGTGAAATTGCCAAGCTCTGTGGCGATTCCGCCCGTTTCGTTGAGGTAATAAGAGCCGGTGGCCGTGACCGGCCAGGGGAGGATGTGGCTGTTCTGGCCGTATCCGACAAACACTTCTGCCGGCCGGCTGGCGGATATGTTTCCGGTCGGAGTGCGGTAGGTGTAGTAGGCGCCTATTCCCAAGTCGCCGATGATTTCCCTATTCTTGCCGGCATATGAGCCGCCCAATGTGCCGAACTGGCCGTTCTTGGACCCGCCGCCGAATGCCTGTATGCGGTATTGCTCCAGCGCCTGCCACACGAAATTTGCCAGCAACATGTCCTCTCCGCCGCGGTTGTTGCGCCTCTCCTGCTCGCCGAAGGTGAACGAGCGCGGCCCCAATCCGTAGTAGGCGGTGTTGTAGCCCTGCGGCCCGAAGAACAGCTGCTGAATCGGCCGGCGCACATTGGCGACGCTGGCCAT
>CAYIMK010000159.1:0-2790 GCA_964364595.1 Microcaldota archaeon
CAGTGATTTCGCCGGCCCGGTGAACGTTAATTTCGAGCACAAGAAGATGTTCCCCGGAGAGGTCGGCCCCAACACCGGCGAGATGGGCACGCTGATGTTCTGGACCGCGCAGGCCAAGATTTTCCGCGAAACATTGCTGAAGATGAAGGCGAAACTGGCAGGGTGCGGCTACGTGGGATACATCGACATCAACTGCATCGCCAACGCCAAGGGCATCTATCCGCTTGAATTCACCTCGCGCTTCGGATATCCGACAATCTCGATTCAGATGGAGGGCGTGACCTCTTCATGGGGCGAGTTTTTCCACCATTTGGCGCGCGGAGAGGCGGCCGAATTGAAGACCAAGAAGGGCTTCCAAATCGGAGTTGTGGTGGCAGTGCCGCCTTTCCCGTTCCAGGACTTGAAGGCTTTCAGGCGCTATTCCGAGGATGCCACCATCATTTTCAAGAAGCCGGCTTTTGAGAGCGTGCATTTGGGGGACGTGAAAATGGTGGATGGCGACTGGCGCCTCGCCGGGCAGTCTGGATATGCCGTCATCGTGACTGGCTCGGCGCTGACGGTGGAGGACGCGCAGAAGCAGGCATACAAGCGGGTGGAAAACATTTTGATTCCCAACATGTTCTACCGCACCGACATAGGGAACAAATGGTCGCATGACTCGGATTTACTGCACGCTTGGGAATATTTGTATTAGAAAAAGAGGATAGAATAGTGAAGAATGGCTCAACCGGTCCGCAGCTCTTTGAAAATTGCCGGATGCCCGATTGCCGCGCGGCCAATCATGGCCCCGTAGAGGCCGGCCTCTTTGAGCATGACAACCTGCTCACGTGTTTTGATGTCGCCGTTAGCCACTATCTTCCTGCCAGTTTCGACGCATTTGGAATAGACGTGGAAATCGGCCCTGTCGTCCAGAGTCTGGGCCGCGGTGCGGGCATGCACCACAAAGAAGGAGGCGTCGACGTTTTTGATGAGGTTGAGATAGGCGCCGTTCTTTTTCTCGAATTTGTTTTCGCCGAGGCGCATTTTCACCGAGCACTCAAAGCCGGCATTATGGATGAGCTTGACGATTTCGCTCGTCCGCTTCACGCGCTTCACCATTGCCGCGCCGATGCCCTGCCTGATGAAAGCGGGTGAGGAGCATCCCAAATTCAGGTTGAAGCCACGAAAGCCATGGGACGGAGTGAATGAGGAAAGAAATTTCCCATATTCAACAATTTTCGCTCCTGCCAATTGGATTTGGGTTGGGGTGGAATCTGGGAGGGTGATTATCTCCAATTCGCCTTTTTTCCTGCGGGCAAGATTTGCCACTCGCGCTATGGCGGTGAAAGTCAGGTCCGCGCCATTCTGGTGGCAGAGAGTGCGGAATTTCGCGTCGGCCGCCCCTTCCATGGGGGCCAGCATGAGTTGGAAGGACATGGACTCAGGTCGTAAGCTTTTTTGCTCAGAAGCTACTACGCTTGGCGCATTGTTGTGCAGAGGAGAGTTTTTATGGCGTTTGACGCTCAGAGCAAATGCGAATTTTCCCTCCGTCCGGCCAAGGGAGAAAATGCTGTTTTCACTAAAGCGAGAACTGCCCCAGCAACTCGTCGACGCCCCCCTTGAGGCCTGGATCGAACTCGAGGGCTTTTTGGAAATGCGCACGCGCCAGCTGCACGAGCTCGTCTTTGCGCCGAATATTGGATTTGATGTCATTGAGTGCCTTCTCCCCCTGTCCAAAATAGATCTCGGCCACATCGGCCTGCAGCAAGGGGTTGCATTGCAGAGCCCACTTAAGCAGCTCCTCATCGAATATGATTCGACCGTGCTTGAGGCATGCTTTGGCGAAATCGCCCCGCACGGCAGGGTCGGCAGCCATGGCTTTGGCAAAGAGCTGGCTTGCCTGTCGACTATTCTCATTATTCCTCAAGCCGTCGGGTTTCATATTTTCCAATGCTGCTTTAGCCGCATCTAGATAGATATCAGCAACATCACTGGCCCGCTCTGAATTGTAGCGCGCGGCCTTGTCCAGGAGCTCGAAGTCGTTCAACTCCTTGCCTTTCTTGTAGCACAACTCGCCGTATTCGACCGCCTTGGATTGGTCGAGGGCAACGGCTTTGTCGAAATAGTCCTGCGCCCATTGCTTGCGCCTGGAGTCTCCCCAGTCATTAGGCTTGATGGAATAAATCAAAGAGCTCGCCTGGTCATAATATATCTCGGCCGCCTCCCTGGAGAGAGTCGGATCGTTCTGGATGGCCATCTCCAAAAACGGGGCATTGAACCTGCTTGCGGCCTTATCGATGAGGAGGCGCGCGATGCGGCCTTTGGCCTCCGGGGCGAATCCAGCGATTGCCGCGGATATCTGCTTGAACTTCTCAGGATTTGTGTCGTCCCCCCAGCTGTTATTCCCGATAATCTCCAGCTCTTTGTTGGCCATCCTCAGCCCTACCTTGACCGCGTCGTCCTTGCGCGTCGGATCGACGAGCACCGCAGAAATCAGCTTCTGTACGTCTCCCCCATCCTCAAATAGTTTGAGATATTCTGAGGCAGTCTGGCGCATGAAGTCATCCATTTGCTCTGCCCTATGAGGGCGCGAGTTTATCAGCAATTTCTGAAAATGGTCGATGAGTATCGGGAGGTTGCTCTGGAAGAAGTATGGATCCTTGCTCCCGAAGTCGCTGAAGGTGCCCCCTGACGCCAGCGAAAGGTCACGCAGAGCATCCAGCTCGCAGGAGCCAGATGTATCCCGGTTCGCACTGTTGACAAAGATGGTGTGCGCGCAGGTGTTGAGCTTGAGGCATCGCACCAGTAGCG
>CAYIMK010000160.1:0-2759 GCA_964364595.1 Microcaldota archaeon
AAACCAAAAAAACGCCTCTCTCAAGGAGCGACTGCGGGCCGGCGAGACCGTGTTGGGTACATGGTGCCTGACGCCTTCCCCCCATGTGGCGAACATCATCGCGGCGGCAGGGCTGGACTTTATCATCATCGACATGGAGCATGGCTCTATGGATTTGGAAACGGCTGGCCTCATGGTGATGGCGGCAGAAGCCGAAAACTGCTCACCCGTCATCCGCGTGCCTAGAAATGAGGAGAGCGACATTTTGCGGGTGCTCGAAACCGGCGCGGCCGGAGTGGTGGTGCCCCACATCGGCTCAGTTGCCGAGAGGCAGGCGGTGGTGAAGGCGGCCAAATACCCCCCAGTTGGCGAGCGCGGCTTCTCGCCTTATCCACGCGCAGGCATGTATCATTCCACTCCAAATCATACGCAAATGCAGAACGAAAAAACGCTCGTAGTTGTCATAGTTGAGGGGCTGGAGGCAATCGAGAACATCGACAAGATAGCGGCAGACCCGAACATAGATGTAGTGTACATCGGCACCTATGACCTCTCGGCCGCGCTGGGCATTGCCGGACAGGTGGGACACAAAAAGGTGCTCGACCTGCTTGCAAAGAGCGTGGAAAAGGTGCGCAAGACAGGGCGCGCGGCCGGATGCATGGCCCACAGCCCCGAAGAGGCGGCTGCCATGCGCAAGATGGGCATACAATTCCTTTTGTACGGCGTTGACACGGCCGTGCTCTATGACGGCTACCGCCAAATCCGCGGACAGGTCAAACCATGAAGCTTTCAGATTACGTAGTCCGGTTCCTCGAAGAGGAGGGCGTGCGCTCGGTCTTTATGGTGGCCGGCGGCGGCATCATGCACCTCATGGAATCAGTCAGCCGCAGCAAGAAAATCGAATACATGTGCCCGCACCACGAGCAGGCGGCGGCCATGGCGGCCGAAGCATCATGGCGCACAAGCGGGCGAATCGGAGTGGGGCTGGCCACTACAGGCCCGGGCGGCACCAACATGATTACCGGCGCAGTCGGCGCATGGATGGATTCTGTCCCTACAGTCTACATCACGGGGCAGGTGAATTCAAAATCCATGATTGGAGAGACCGGCCTGCGCCAGCGCGGCGTGCACGAGGCCAACATCATCCCCATGATTCACTCAGTCACCAAATACGCTCTGACGATTACGGACGAGAAGCAAATCAAATACCATTTGCAAAAAGCATTCTATCTGGCGCGCAAGGGCAGGCCCGGGCCGGTGTGGCTGGACATTCCGATCGACATACAGGCCAAAGAGATTGAGCCGGATGCCCTTCCCTCATTTGACCCGAAGAAAGAGTTCCCCAAAATCGAGCACATCAACGACCATGTGAAGGAAGAGGCGGCCGTGGTGGCCAAGATGCTGGCTGTTGCGCACAGGCCCCTTTTCGTTGCCGGGCATGGCATCCGCCTCTCGGATTCTGTTTCAGCGTTTGAGAAGCTGGTGGCAAAAGCAAAGGTGCCTGTAGTCACGGCCAAGAATGCCTATGACGTGCTGCCCGATGCAGACCGCATGCATGTTGGCATGGCCGGAATAAACGGCGAGCGCGCTGCCAACTTCGCAGTCCAGACGGCAGACCTCATAATTGTGCTGGGCTGCCGCCTCGCCCTGCCATTCGTGGGTTACAACACCCAAGCATTCGCCCCCAACGCCAAGAAAGTGGTGGTGGACATCGACGAGAAGCAGCTGTCTTTTGCCACCATCAAAATCGACCATGCAATCCAATGCGATGTGGGCGCATTCATCAATGAGCTGGACAAACAGCTCGCCGCAGGCGGAAAGACAGATGCTGCAAGGACTTTGCCGGATTGGTCTTCATGGGCCGCGCGCTGCCAGCACTGGAAAAAAACCTATCCTTCCATGCTGCCCGAATATGCGCTTCAGAAGAAGTTCGTCAACCCCTACTATTTCGTGCAGCTTTTGGGCGACACCCTGCCGGCTGATGCCATCATCGCGCTAGACCAGGGGGCGGCATTCTACTGCCCCACGCAGGCCATGCGCCTCAAGCGGGGCCAGCGGCTCTTCACCAACGGAGGCATCTCGCCCATGGGCTACGGCCTGCCGGCGGCGATTGGCGCATGCGTTGGCGCGGGCAAGAAGGAAGTGATATGCATCCACGGGGACGGCGGCCTGCAGCTCAGCATACAAGAGCTGCAAACCATAGTGCATTACAAGCTGCCAATCAAGCTGTTCGTATTCAACAACGAGGGATATCTGAGCATCAAGCACACGCAGGAGCGCTACTTCGGCGGCCATTTCGTCGGCTCGGACCCCAAGAGCGGCGTGAGCTGCCCCGACCTGCTCAAAATCGCGGACGCTTACGGCATACCGGCCGAGCGCATTTCGACTTCTGATGAATTGCGCAAGCGCCTGCCCGCCATCTTGGCCAAAAAGGGCGCCTATATCGTTGACATCATGACCGACCCCATGCAGCCATTCGTGCCGAAAGTGCAGTCCGAGAAGATGGCGGACGGCAAGATGGTGACAAAGCCGCTGCATGACATGTATCCCTACCTCGAGCCGGCCGTGCTTGAGAAAGAGATGAAATTCGACGTGGAGGACGAGTAGATGAAAAAATCTTTTCGCCACGCGGTAATTTGGGAGGATATTCGCCGTTTTACTGCTAGGAAGGATATTGCTTGGCAGAAGCTGTCAGGCAAGACGGTGCTGGTGGCGGGCGCGAACGGATTTCTGCCGAGCTATCTGGCAGACACGATTGCTGTGCTTAATGAGGACAAGAT
>CAYIMK010000161.1:0-2739 GCA_964364595.1 Microcaldota archaeon
GGCCGCCGTCCATTCGGGCTTGACCGAATTCATCACCGTTTCGGCCCCGTACTCGAATCCGGCCCATTTGGCCAGGCGGGGGCAAATCTCGATGTGGAAGTGGAATCCCTTCTCGCGGTGAGGCGCGAGGAAAAATAGGATGTTGTAGGCAGGGTAGTTGAGATAGGCATCCTGCGCGCGCAAAACGGTGCGGAGCGTGCGGGCAAGAGCGCCCAGCGCCTCCTCGTCCAAATCAACCAGGCTGGCAGTGTGCATGCGGGGCACAATCCAGACCTCGTGGTTGAAGCGCGGGGCATAGGGGGCAACGGCGAGGAACGGGCCGTCGTCGATGATTTTGGAGAATTTGTCATCCACCGCCAGCAGGCAGAAGGGGCAGGAGGAGGCGCACAAGCGCTTCTGCTTCTTGATGTTGTCAGGCACCACGTTCATGGCCACCAGCTGCGTGTGGGTGTGCTCAAGCGATGCGCCCGCGTCAGCCCACTCGTTCTTGAACACGCAAGTGTGCTTGATTTTCCTGTCTTTTGCATGCGCGCGCAGGCGGCGGGCCATCATCCCCAAGTAGCGCACGAACGCCTGCTCGTCCAATTGCGAGAGCGTCTTGGAGTGGTCCGGCGTTTCCACAACCACCTCGTGCGCACCATAGGCGGATTTGGAATTCTTGCCGAATGCGGGAAACTTGTTTGGAAAAACGCGCGCCAGCCATTGGGAGACGTTTGGCGAATTGAGGGCTGCGGCCGGCTTGAACGAGCCGTCAGCCGCCACGCGCTCGATTTCAGGCGGCGTCTTGCTCTCGTTGCCGGGGCAGAAGAAGCACTGGGAGGGAAGGCCGCTCTTGACCGGCACTGCCGGCGTGAAATCGTGCGGGCGGGCGGAGCGGCGCGGGGTGAGCACCACGCTGCGGCCCAGAAAATCTACTCGAAGCTCGTTGGCTTCTGGCTCGGAGACTGGAAGGGAAACCATAGGCATACCAGGGGGCAGAAGGGGGCGGAGGATTAAAAATGATGCGAAACAGGTGAGAAGGCATGGCAAGGAAAGCGAAGAAGACGGCCCGCGTAAAAGAGGTTACAAACAAGATGGACAAGCCATCCTCGAAAAAGGAATTCCGCTTCGGGCTTTTCGAAATCAGCGCGGTGGTTTTCATCTCCCTGCTGATTTGGCTGGCTGCGCCCCATCTTGCACGCGTATTGGGCGCCTATTCCTACTTTGGCGCATTTTTCATCGCCTTCCTCGCCTCTGCCACTGTTTTCGTGCCTGCCGGACCGCTGCAGTTCGCCATTGTCGGCATGGGCCGCACGCTCGACCCCCTGCTTTTGGGTTTGGTTGCCGGCATCGGCTCCGGCCTTGGCGAATTGTCAGGATTTTTCATTGGGCACGGCTCCGCCCATTTTCTGAAAACAAAAGACAAGACTTTGAAATGGCTGCTGAAGCTGCAGTCATCCCTTCTCAGGAGATGGGCCGGGCCGGGCGTGTTCCTTCTTTCGGCCATGCCAAACCCGTTCTTTGACTTCGCCGGCATAGCGGCAGGTCTGATGGGAATGAAATGGCATGAATTCCTTTTCTGGTGCATTGCCGGACGCATAGTGCGATTTATCATGCTGGCGTATGCCGGCGCGTGGAGCGTGGCGTGGCTTTGAGAAGAAGAATGGACCTTGTCGACTGGTTTTCGAATTCAAAACCTGCCAGCTTGAGAGCATAAGCGAGCGTTTTTGCAGTCACTTCTTTTTCAACAAAAAATGCGGCTGGATGGTGCGGCAGGATGGGCGCGTTGGTGATGAGAAGAATGCCTTCTGGTCCAAGTGTTGCATGGCACAGTTCGAATAAACGCGCATGATTTTTAGTATAAGACAGAATCGAATTGAGCATTATCGTGTCGAAAGAATGGCGGCGGAATGGCCAGGTGGAGGACGTCAGTTCGTCCAGCGGCCGAATCTTTATTTTCTTTTTTGCGTTTTTGTTTTCGGCCAGAGATTTTCTGGAAATGTCCGCAGCCGCGTCCACAAGGATGTAGGAATGCGCGCCGGCTCCCAAATCCAGAATCCGCCCTCTTGCATTCGCGGCAAGCCAGGGGCCGATGTCCGGGCGGCGGGGCTGGAATTCGGCAAAATAATCCCAGAAGATGGAGGGTGAAGTGGAGGAGAGACGCGGATGATTTGAAGGCAGATGATGCCTGCGGATGAACCCGCGCCAATAATTGTCCGCGTTTTCCCCGCCATAAAGCAGGTGCAAAAAATCCGTGAGCGTGCTGTCGGGAAGGCGCATGGCTTTCGGCCCAGAATACAGCCCGAATTCGACTGCCTCGTTCTGGGCCACGATGAATGTCTGCATCAGCTCCCACAAACGCGTGAGGCGGTCGGCCTTCTCGGCGGCAGTGCGCCCGGCATTCTGCGCGGCGGTGCTGGCGGCCTCCACCTCATCGCTTTGATGCAGATAGCGCCAGACGGCTTCCTGCACCTCGCTCTCCAGCGCGGCGCGGGCCGGGCGCGAATAAAAGTTGATGGGCTGCTGCCTGCCCTCCAAAATGCCGTGCCAGAAGAGGCAGAGGTCGGCCGAGAATTTCCCATGGCGCGAGGAGAGACGGCGATAAACTGGACGCCAGTTTTGGACAGCCACGGACAGGCAGGGGAAAACGAGAATAATAAATCAATCGTTCTGGGAGATTGGCGCGGGCGGGGCGATTGAATTTTTTGTATCTGTTCAGCTTCCCCGTAAAGTCTGAAGCAGCATCTGGCGGGGGTCTTG
>CAYIMK010000162.1:0-2720 GCA_964364595.1 Microcaldota archaeon
GATGACCTCGCCAGTAATGAGCAGGAGAACGGCCGCGCCGAAGAATTTCTGCATGGCCGAGAGCGGGTAGTCGAGCAGCATCCTCAGGATGGCCGCCGACGCAACGATGAGGAGGGCCAGCACCAGCAAGCGCACGCGCATGTCGGGATGGCGGAAGCGGGCGACGCCCAGGCGCAGCGGCTTTGTGACGTCCCACTTCTCTTCGTCGGCCTTTGACGCAAGAGTCCCGGGCTTGGCCGCCGCGGGTGTCCCGGCGTTGGCGGATGCAGCCGCCGCGGCCTTGGTTTCGTTTTTGGTTTCTGTCTTTTTCTCCCCGCTTCGGGCAGAACTTTGACTGGCGGTGGATTTGCTCATATCACGGGCTTGCCTGCGAATGTTCAAAAAGCCGCCGGTCATTATATACTCGCTGAACATAAACTCCTAATCCATTAATTCGTTTCAATTGCGGTGAATTTTATGGAATGCGAAGTCTGCGGAAAGCCGGAAGGCCCTTTTCTCGTCCTCATCGAAGGCGCCAAGCTGCATGCCTGCGAGCGGTGCGCCCGCATGGGCAAAATCATCTCCGCCCCGCGCGAGCCAAGCGGCACCGGAAGCCGGGGCGGTGCAGGCGGCGCATCCGGTGCCGGGGCATTCGGCTCCGGCGGCTCTTCGTCCCCGCGTTCATCATCCTCTTTCTCCAGCCAGGCCCCAGAATGGGAGCTTGTGGACAATTTCGGCGGCATCATCCGCGCCGCCCGTCTGCGCATGAAGCTCCCGCTCGCCGTGCTGGCCGAGCGCCTTGCCGAGAAGGAATCCTTCCTCGAGCGCGTGGAGGGCGAGAAGACGCATCCTTCGGTCGAGCTGGCCCGCCATCTTGAGAAGGAGCTCAGCGTCAAGCTGCTCGAGCAGTCGTCAAGTACGCTCTCGGCGGTGCTGGATTCCAAGCGGGCCGGCGGCGAGCGCACCCTGGGAGACATCGTCGAAATCCAGAAGAAAAAGAAAAAAGAGGAATAATCAAGCAAAAACAATTCCGCACTAGGGGTCTTTCTCGTGGGCGTCAAACTCGGAGATCTGGCGCAGGCGCGCACCCTGCAATGGTCCGAGCTGAACCACAAAGTCATGGCCGTGGACGCCTACAATACTCTTTACCAGTTCCTCTCCTCCATCCGCCAGGCCGACGGCACGCCTCTCATGGATTCCAAGGGCCGCATGACGGGGCATCTCACCGGCCTGTTCTACCGCTCAATCAAATGGCTGGAAGCCGGCGTCAAGCCGGTGTTCGTTTTCGACGGAAAGCCGCCGGAATTGAAGAGGAAAACTCTGGACATGCGAAAGGAGCGCAAAGTCATTGCCGAGGAAAACCGCCTCTCAGCCCTCGAGGAAGGCCGCACAGAAGATGCAAAACGCTTCGCCCAGCAAACCAGCAAGATGACGCCCGAGATGGCGGCGCAGGCCAAAGGCCTGCTCGATGCCCTGGGCATTCCGCATCTGCAGGCGCCGTCCGAGGGGGAAGCGCAGGCGGCCGAACTGGTCATCAGCGGGGCCGCATGGGCCTCCGCCTCGCAGGATTTTGATTCGCTCTTATTTGGCTGCCCCCGCCTTGTACGAAATCTTTCCACCACGGGCCGGCGCAAAGTGCCGAGAAAAAACGAATACATACAAGTGGAGCCGGAACTGCTGGAGCTCGAACCGTTGCTCAAAGCGCATTCCCTCACCCGTTCGCAGCTCATCTGGCTCGGAATGCTGGTTGGCACCGACTTCAACAAAGGCGTACTGGGCATCGGGCCGGTCAAGGCCCTGAAACTGGTGGCCGGCGCTGATTCTTTCAAGACAATTATTGCCCGTTTGCCTGAATCGGCAAGAAACAAAAAAAGCGAAAATGACGGCGAATCCATCTCCGGCCTCGAATCATGGGAGGAAATCGAAAACTTCTTTTTGCATCCCCCCGTTCTGCCGGCCGAGCAGGCCAAGTTCGACTTTCGGGGAGTCGACGAGCAGAAAGTCGTTTCCCTCTTGTGCAACGAGTTCGATTTCAGCTCTGAGCGGGTGACGCGCACGCTGGACGCGTTTTTGAAGCAGCAGAAAGAAGCCGGCGGGCAGACGAGTTTGGGCGACTGGTAACCCATATGGGGCACTCAAACTACACCAGCTTCCCCCTGAGGGTTCAATCGACGGCCCCGAGGGCCGTCGGTGCACCAACAGCCCTGAAGGGCTGTTGATTGCCACTCCCGTCGAACGACCCTTGTTATTCCGGCGCATTTATCCTTACTTCATCGCCGTCTTTCAGCCCCAGCCGCGTGCGCAGCGGATGGCCGGCCACCACTTCCAGCACGTCGTCGCCGTGTTCTGTCTTCTCGGGCCAGATGAGAAGCACATCCACTCCTTGCGGGTTCGGCCCGGCCAGCAGTTTCGCCGTCCACACCCGCACGCCGCCCATCTCCTTGCCGTCTGCCTTGAATCCCGGTATGCGGTCGCCCCCCGCCTCCCGCAATTTCTTCCAATTCTCCACGCTGCCGGCGGCCAGCTTCACGTTGAGCGTGCCGGGGTAGGTGGGCCTGCCGAGGCGCAGCCACAAGGTCTGCGAGTAGCGGGGCTGGTGCATGAATTGCGCCCCATCGCCCGTTCCGCTGCACACCACGCCGACAAGTTCCATATCATCAACATCAAAGGCCTCGGACGCTGTTAGCCCGAACCGCAGGGGGGAACACTCGCTTTTCAGTCGTCCCCCCTTCAGTTTCAGG
>CAYIMK010000163.1:0-2642 GCA_964364595.1 Microcaldota archaeon
CGCCGACCCTCACCAGCCGCCGATGTGACAGGCCACTGGCGCGGCCGTATTTTTTATTTTATTTTTTCATTTTGATTTTGTTTTTATAATTTCAAAAAACAGAAAATGGATGGTGTGTGAACCTATGAAAAATTCCATTTTGCTCTTCGCGCTCGCGGCGGTCGGCATGCTCGCCCTCTCCGGCTGCGTCAATCTCACCCATGACACGGTGCAGACTTTCAAGGCCGACGGCACGTCAGAGCTGGTCATCGACCATGAAATCGGCGTGAATAAGGAGCTCATCGGCATGATGGAAACGCTGTTTTCGACCAGCGGGTACAACACCGGCGGAATCACGGTCAAATACGCCAAACTCGGGGTGCGCATCGCCGACATCGCGTTCAACAGCTATGCCAACGCCCTCTGCGACCAGGCCGGGGGCGGGGCCAAATGCACGGTGAATTCCGAGGGCGCGGTGCACCTGACAGCCCAGATGAAACCCGGCGCCGATTTCTACACCGTCACCACCACAACCGACTGGGCCTCGTTGAAGGAGGTCAAGACGTATGAGATTGAGCGGGTGCCGACAGTGCTCTATTTCGCGGCCGAGGGCAAATCTGGCCGCGAGTTCGGCCAGAAGTTCGTCCAGAGCTTTGCCAGCCGCTTCACCCCCGCGCTCAGGAGCGAGCTTGACACTTACATTACCACCGACTTCATCTGCTTCTCGGTCAGCCCGTTCACGTGCGAGGTGCTCTCGACAAGCAACGGCAACGCCCGCTTCAACATCACCGGCGGCAGTTCGTTCCTCAGTTCCGACTCCAAAATCCTATGGGGCGCCTGCAGCGACAAGGACAAGGAAGAGCTGACGCAGGCGGCCGGAGACGCGTCTGAAGGATACACTTATCTCAAGGAAATCAACGCCAGCCGCTTGGGCCCCTACGTGCAGTCCAAGACGCTGGTGGGCAAGGCCCCCGGCTCCAAAGGGATTGTGCTTGACACGCCCTGCGGCCCCACCTCCAAGAGTTTGGTGCTGGTGACCGAGGAGACTGACTACAAATACGATGAGGACGGCGGGCGGCAGGAAGTGAAAACCACGAGCGTGGACGTCACGCCGCTAATGTCCAAGGCCAGCATCATGCAGAACGTGTCTGACGCATTGAAGAAAGTCAGCACCGACTCGACCTTCGAGACGGCGGTCGACCGCTACGGCGCGAACCTGTCTTATTACCTTGTCAACTTCAAGGACGGCAAGGTCAGCCAGATGGATTTCGCCTCCATCAACGACACTCTGGGCAGGCTGGTGGAGGCGGGCAGCAAAGCCAACCTGCATGTGAGCTTCACATATGCGGCGAACTTCCCCGACCGCGTGGCCAGCGCCATGGTGGGCAACAAGAACGTTCCGCTGGACGGCAACGGCTTCAAGCTGACGCTGTCCGACATGGCAACTTTGGGCAAGGGCCGCATCGTGGTGAGGACCGAGAAGGACCTCTCGCCCTTCGGCGCGATGACGTGGGCCATCCCCCTGCTGCTGATCATCATCTTGGCGGCATGGCTGGTGCTCAAGAAGGCCATGGAAGGCGGGAGAGCCAAGCAGTAGTTTTCTTTTTATTTTCTTTTTCTTTTTCATTCTTTTTCGTTTTTAGTTTTTCTTTTGTTTTGATTTTTTTATTTTAGATTTCATTCTTTCTTTTTCGTTCTTTTTCATTTTTTATTTTCGATTTCCTTCTTATCTTTTTCGTTTTCTGTTTCTTTTATCTTATTTTACGCCCGGCAGGCCGAGCCATTAAAATGATTGAGCCCAAAACGCCCCTTATGCGAACAAGAAGGCCGGCGCGGGCGCGATGGATGGGGACAGCCGTCTTCGGCGTGTTCATGCTGGCCCTTCTGCTGCTTTCTGGCTGCGTCACCTACCGCACCTCCATCGCCCAGAATTTCAAAGATAACGGCGATTCTGACATAGTGGTGCGCGAGCTGCTGGCCGTGAACCCGGGCCTGACTCAGGACTATCTGGCCCAAAGCGGGCTTGGCGATGAGGCCGGCCCGCAGGCCGGCAGCATGCTCCTGCAGGGGCTCGGCGAGTATTTCAGCAGCGGCGCCCATGCGCGCGGCATCTGCGGGCGGGTGGCGGCTCCGTTCAAGTGCGCCGTGCAGGCGGACGGGGGCGTCGAAATCAGCGGCCCGATGCAGCCCGACGGCCGCTTCTACGTGTTCAACACCAGACGGGACTGGCTGGAGCTGAAAGAGACGCGCGAATACGGCATCCGCCGCGCCCCTCTGGCGGGCTTTTTCGCATACAGCGACATGAACGAGACCGAGCGCTCGACGGCCGAGAGGGCGGGCCTGCGCCAGTTCATGGACGCTTACATCGACCAGCACGCCCCCCAGCTGCCCGCTGACAGCTGCATCGGCGCCCAGACGCTCGGCTGTGCGGTGGAGCGCGCGCAAGGGGACCTCATAGTCCACCTCTCGCCGGACCCGGACTACACCGTCGACCTCTCGCGCACGCGGGTGCTGCGCGCTCTCTGCAGCTTCAAGTCGGCGGGCGAATTCAGCCCGGATGCCTACCAGAAGGGGCAGGTGGACCTCCATGATGCGCATGAGGTGAACCTCACGCTGGACGCCATCGGCAGCGCCGGCCTGCGGATTCCATGCGATGCCGGAGC
>CAYIMK010000164.1:0-2612 GCA_964364595.1 Microcaldota archaeon
AGCACGGGCAACAAGTCGGATACGCGCACCGCCATCGGCATCCGCGAGAACGGGGACGTGGTCCTTTTCTGCTCCAAGGCGGCGATGACCCTCTACGAAGCCGCGGAAGAGATGAAAAAACTTTGGGCAGTGGACGCCATCGCGCTGGACGGGGGGCCAGTGGTCTCCTTCGAATCCCCCAAAAATCCGGATGCCTGCATCAGCGGCGGCTTCACGTTCATGGTCATCTACGCCAAGCCCTGATGTTCCCACGCCGGCCTGGCCTGCCGCTCTTTTTGCCCGCTAATAGGTCTCGTTCTCTTGTGCATCCTCTTTGCCCTCTTTCTTGCCGGCCGAAAACATCTGGCTTGCCGAGAACCCGAAAAGGTTCGGAGTGCCGCGCCCTGATGTCATATTCACGGGCTTGCCGGGGGTCCTTATGGCCGTCTGCGAAGCCGTGCTGCCGTCAATCTGGGCGGCGGATTCTATCCCAGGGATGTTCTCGAGCGCCTTGGCGAAGTCAGATCTCAGGCAGTAATCGGTGGCGGTCACTACGCCTATCTTGCCGTTAATCACTACGATGGCCATCCTGAACTCTTTCTCGGCTTTCGGCGGGTCCTTCTCTATGGTGGATTTCCCGCCTGACACCACCAGCTTGCCGATCTCTATCCATGTAGGCCACCGCTTGCGCTCCTCCTCGCTCGCGTCCAGGGAGCCCTTTATTCCCGGCTTGCCGTTCGCGTCGATGTAGAGCGTGCTCGCCCACTCCATCGTCGCGGGGCTGTATTCCGAACGGAAGGTCTCATATCTCGGGTCCTTCTCGTTCTCGAATACGCTCTGCCGCGTCGCCTCGAGATTGACGCCGTTTATCTTCAGCCCGCCCATGGGATAGCTTATCCCGTCACCGTCCTGGGTCATGTACGTGCCTGACGTCACGACCGCGAAATTCTTGTGGGCATGGAAATAGGTGCCCGGGTTGTAAACCCAGTTCTCGTTCTCTTTCAGGGGGGCCACTTCCGAGACTTTTATCTCTTTTTTCCTCATATCGAAGCGGTAGGGTTTCCCGTCCGACAGCGTCAGGGTCATCGACTTGCCGCTCTTCAGTTTCAGGATGTCCTCAATCTCCTTGTCCGCCGCAGGCACAGATTTTTCGCGCAGTTTTTTCCCGAAAACAGCCGGGTCCGTCGGCGAGGTGAGCAAACTTCTTTTCGGGACCACGAGGCCCTCGTCCTTGTTTTTGGGCTTCCGTTTCCCCTTCTCGTAATCAGGGTACACTATCACGAAATCTTTCACATCGCCAACAATGACCTGCAATTCCACCCTGCGCCGGCCCTCCCCGACCACGACCTTGCCGTATTTCACCTCCGGATTGATGGTGGGGAAAAGGTTCGTCTGCCACTCGCTGCCCTGGACCTGCTCGCCGTTCACCGTCATCGGCAGGGTATGGCCTGTTCCGGCCATCCAGTTCCGGTCCTCCGCGTATTCGGCGTTATTGCCAATCTGCTCATAGTAATAATTCAAGCTGGACCGGATATCCCCGTATTCGGCGTCTCTCTGCGGCCCGGCCGGCATATTGCCCGCCTGGCCGAGCCTGTCATTCTCGAACTGTAAAGCGTATTCTATCATATCTTTCTCGTTTTTCCCGGCCGTTTTCATGCGCTCCTTCAGCTTGTTGCATGACTCCATTATGTCAGTCAGGATTCCCTGCCCGGATTGCACGATTTCTTCGCTCTTCCCGCCCTGCTGCCGCACCTCCTGTGCGGTCTCGGCCTGCACCGCCTGCGCCGTTTCATGCCGGGCTTCGGGCGCGACTTCGCCCTGCCGTTGCACTATCTGGGCTGTTTCATGCATTGCTTCCGGCTGCACGGGCTCGGCCTGCACCACCTGAGCCGTTTCCTGCAGGCTTTCGGCCTGCTGCGTGGTCTGCGCCAGCGGCGTCTGCGCCGCGCCGGCGGGGAGGATGCTCCCGTTCTCGCTAACCACCAGCCCGTAAGTCTCGTACTCCGGGCCCTTGGCCAGCGCCAGGGCCCCCAGTATGTACTGTTTTGCATTTTCCTCGGTCAGGCCAAGGCCGATGACTACGCTGGCCAGGTGCGTGATGCTTTCCGGACCCTCTTGCCGGATTTTCTTTACTGCTTCGGTAAGGTCGATTCTCGCGCCGGCCGGGAGCGAAACGGGAGCGGAGGTGTCGAGGGTCGCGATGAGCGGGCTGTGGGCAGGCGCCGAAAGCGTGAGCTGGGCGCCGGCAATCTGAAACGCGTCTTTGGACATGTTGAGCGATTTTGCCGCGATGTCGATAATCTGCTCCATGGGCAGGATGATGGCGCCGATGTCCACCCCGGCGCGAATCGGCTGGTTGAGATTTGGATTTGGGGATTCGAGCTGCTGAATGGCCTGGCGGTTGTAATTAACCACAAGTTCTCGCAGGTTGCATGAGAGCTTGAAGATGTTCTCGCTCAGCTTCTGCACCGCGTCGTCCGGCTTGGGGGCGTATATGCCACTGGCAGGTCCGGCTTCGAAAATGAACATGCTGGATGGACGTTCGCGAGCTTAATAAAACTGACGAGAAGAGCCTTTTGTGTGTTGTCCCAGATTAATGTCCTCTCGATGTTTCAATTTGTCAATCATCTAAC
>CAYIMK010000165.1:0-2605 GCA_964364595.1 Microcaldota archaeon
CCACGCCCACCATCCGCCCCTGCTCGTCCAGCACCGGGAAGCGGGAATACTGGCTGTCGATGGCCACGTCCAGCGCCTGCTCCACGTGCTCGGACGCAGAAAGTGTCACCACCTGCACTTTCGGTGTCATTATCTGCTCGAGCGGCTTTTTGTCGAATTCCAGCACGTTCTCAATCAGCCGCTTCTCCTCTGCAGTGATGCTCTGGTGCTGGGCCCCCAGTGTCACTGCCGAGCGCAAATCCTCCTCAGAAAAGCGCTCGATGCCGGTGGGGCGGGCATAGACGCCGGGAATAAGATGGTTAATGAATTCGAAGACCACGACAAGCGGGATGGCGGCCCAGTAGAACACCTCTATTATCGGGGCAAAAACCAATGCCATGCGCTCTCCATATGTGGATGCAGCGCTCTTGGGCGCTATGTCGCCGAACGTGAGCAGCAAAAAGCTCATCAAGCCCACCGCCACTCCCAAACCTGTCTCAGGGCCGAACACGTTGGTGGTTATATCTGTAGCCAGCACCGAGGCCGCCACATTTGCAATATTGCTGCCTATCAAAAGAGCGATGATGACGCGCCGTCTGTTGTGGCGCAGGCGGCCCAAACTCTCCACTCCAGATGCCGCGCGCTCATGCAGGGTGTGGAAGCGCACATTGCTCATGGATAGAAATGCCACTTCTGAAGCGGCGAAGAATGCCGAGATGATGATGAGGAGGATGAGAAGAACGACCTCGAAATATATCTCCATGCGCTAATGGGACCCAGCAACACTTTTTATTCCATCCCCATCTCGGCGCGGGGCCGCTGCCTATTCCATCTCAACAGTGGAGGGCGGCTTGTTGGTGATATCGTAGACAACGCGGCCCGCCTCGCGCACCGAATTGGTGATGCGCGACGAGATTTTTTCAAGAAGCTTGGGGGGCAGGGGCGAGAAATTGGCCGTCATGCCGTCAAGAGAGCGGACAGCGCGGACCACAATCGTATAATGATAAGACCGCTCGTCGCCCCGCACTCCGACTGTTTTGGTGGGCAGAAGGGCGGCAAAATACTGCCACGGTCGCTCGATTTCGCCCTTTTCGGAGGCCGCCTCGATTTCCGCCTCCACTATAACACAGCATTTTCTTACGATTTCTGCCTTTTGAGGCGTGATTTCGCCCACTATGCGCACCGCGAGGCCGGGGCCGGGGAACGGCTGCCTTTGCGCGATGGCTGGGGGAAGGCCAAGCGCTTCGGCGAGCTGGCGGATTTCGTGTTTATAGCAGTCGCGCAGAGGTTCGAAAAGGTCGAGGCCCAAATCTTTTGGCAGGCCGCCCACGTTGTGATGTGACTTTATCGTGTCCCGGCCTGCCCCTCCCGATTCAATCCAGTCGGGTGCAATTGTGCCCTGCACCAGCACCGCTATCCTGTGCTTTTTGGCGTATTCCTCGAAAATGCGGATGAACTGCTCGCCGATTATTTTGCGCTTCTTTTCCGGCTCTTCCACTCCTTTGAGGGCGGAGAAGAATCGGGAAGAGGCCTCAACGACTTCAACGCGCAGGCCCAGGGGCTCGAACGCGCCCTTGATTTTATCAGCTTCCTTCTCGCGCATGAGCCCTGTGTCAACAAAAACGCAATGCAGCTGCTTGCCGATTGCCCTGTGCACGATGAGCGCGGCCACGGACGAATCCACGCCGCCCGAGAGGGCCAGCAATGCCGGCTTGTCGCCTATCTTTGCTTGGGCCGCTTCCACTTGGGTGGCAATGAACTTCTTGGTGTCAAATGACATGCAAATTCTCCATAACCCCGCCCGGAGGCTTTCCCTTTCGCGGGCTCATCCAGGCGGCAGCGGCCACACGGCCAGAATCCGATTCTCGCCCTGCGAAATGAAGACGGACAGCCCTTCCTTCGTGGCCGGCTCTTTCCAGTCCACCTGCCACACATTGGCCCGTTCAACCCAGTCCGCCGACTGGCTGGACACGGAATTTGTCCAGACCGGCAGCAGCACGACCGACGCCTTGGCGGCCGGGTTCGAGTCAATAAATGCCTTCACCTGCTCGCCGCCAGCATATGTGTGGGAGATGATGATGGCCTCCTCGGCGTAGAGGATGACGCAATGCGGCTGGCCGGGGCAGACGCGGCAGTTGTTGACGATGTCCTGCTCGCGGCGCAAATAGCTCTGCGTTGGGTAGTAATAATTCACTTCCATCAGGCGCGGACAGGGCGTGGTGCGGTTGTAGCTCACCCATGCCTTGAGCAGGTAGTAGCTGTCGGCCCCGTCGCCTATTTTGGTGATGCCGTAGATGTTCAAGCTGTCGGCATCAGGATAGTTGCGGTCCAGATCCTCGTTGAAGGCCTTGCGCGCGTCCCCCTCGCTTTTCTGGTTGAAATGCTGCGAGAAGGAGAGAAGGGCCAGTATGGCGACGGCCAGCAGCAGAATGAGCACGACTTCCTTCTTCATAAGGGGATGAATGGGGCCGAATTATTTAAGGGTTGGCCTCAAACCGGCACGGCAACCTTCTTGCACACCAAATAGATAGCATAGGCCTGCGGCAGTTCGATTGTTTTGTCTTTTTCAATCGGGTCGAATGTCCGATTTCCGAGCATGATGGACGGTATGGCAATGCTTGTCTTC
>CAYIMK010000166.1:0-2571 GCA_964364595.1 Microcaldota archaeon
ATGGCTTGTGCAAAGCCGGACACCATTTTCATGCATGACCTGCCAGCGCACAGGGGCGAGGAGGTGTCGGCCGAAGTGATGGACGGGCCGCAGAGCGTCATCTATCCCCAGGCGCATAATCGCCTGCACGCGCAGAAGGGCCTGCTGGCCTGGCTGGCCTCCCGCAAGTAGTTATATTTGCAACATTATGTATTAATAATAAGCCGGCGCAGTATTTACAGGTGATACTCCATGTCCGAGTCCGAATGTCCCGAATGCGCCGGCCACATCACGGCCCGCCCCAATCTTGAAGCGGGCGAAATCCTCTCATGCCCCGACTGCGGGGCCAAACTCGAGGTAAAATCCATCTCGCCATTCCAACTGGCCAAAGCGCCCA
Source organism: Microcaldota archaeon (assembly GCA_964364595.1). Taxonomy (GTDB): domain Archaea; phylum Micrarchaeota; class Micrarchaeia; order Anstonellales; family Anstonellaceae; genus CAIXYX01. Next base: position 377 of record CAYIMK010000166.1, read on the forward strand.
ATGTAGATGAGGACTGGGGCGAATAGGCCGAAATTAACCAAGACTGGTCTTTCCCATGCGTGCCGCCATCCTATATACCATCCTCAACCCAGAGAACAAGCTGCTCATCGAGGCAGCCAAGGCCCGGGGCATCGAGCTTGAGCGCCTGGTTGACAGCGAGCTCTCGCTCGAAATCACCGCCCCTCGCACAGAGCTGGACGCCGTCCTTCAGCGCTCCTCCTCCTATGCCCGCACCCTCTACACCTCGTTCTACTATGAGCAGGCCGGCGCGTTTGTGTGCAATCCATACACGGCCCATCACTTGTGCGGCGACAAGTTCCTGGCATCCACTCTGCTGGCCAAGGCCGGCATTCCAACTCCGCGCACCTTCGGGGCATTCACTCCAGATTCAGCCACCAAGGCCGCCTCCCAGCTGTCTTTCCCCCTCGTAATGAAGCCCGTGTTCGGCTCATGGGCACGCCTGGTGCACAAAATCCAGAGCCGCGAGGCGCTGGAAGCCGAGCTTGAGAACCGCGAGGAGATGGGCCACGCATTCCAGAAGGTGTATTACCTGCAGGAGCATATTGACAAGCCCGGCCGCGACATCCGCGCCTTCGTGGTGGGCAACGAGTGCATCGGCGCCATCTATCGCAATGCGACTGAACAGTCGGGCTGGATAACCAATACAGGAAGGGGCGGCACGGCCACCAACTGCCCAGTCACACTCGAGATGGGTGAATTGGCGGTGCGCGCCGCCAATGTGTTTGGTGAAGGAATTTACGGCGTGGACATGATGGAGTCCGGCAACGGCCTCGTCGTCCACGAAGTGAATCACACCCCAGAATTCCGCAACTCCATCCAGCCAACGGGCGTGGACATTCCGGGCAAGATGATTGAGTATTTTGTTTCACGGGCCAAGATGTAACGCGAGCAAGATACGGGCGAGCGCCCGTTCGAGGTCAGGTCTATGTCATTCAAAATTTCCATTGTCGGCGCGTCCGGCTACACGGGCGGCGAGCTCATGCGCTGGGCGCTCATCCATCCGCAGATGGAAATCGCCCAAGTGACATCCGAGCGCTTTGCAGGCACTGCCGTCACCAAGCTCAACCCCAACCTGCGCGGGTTCACGCAGGCAGAATTCGTTTCCTCCAAGAGCCTCAACACCGATGTGGACACCCTCTTCCTCTGCCTTCCGCACAAGGTGTCGGCCCCGTTTGTCAAGCAATACATTGACACGGGCGTGAAAATCATCGACCTCTCGGCCGACTTCAGGCTGCATGATGCGCGCACCTATGAAAAGTACTACCAGCCGCACCCCTGCCCAGAACTCTTGTCCCGCGCAGTCTATGGCCTGCCGGAGCTTCATCGCGAAGCTATCAGGAAGACGCAGCTGGTGTCGGGCATCGGCTGTCTGGCCTCTTCCGTGATTCTGGCAGCCGCTCCTCTTGTTCACGCCGGCCTCATAGACCCGGCGCGCATCATTACCGACTCCAAAATCGGTTCATCTGCCGGAGGCGCGGTGTTTGACATCTCCACTCATCATCCTGAAAGACAGGGCACGGTGCGCGCCTACAAGCCCACGGGGCATCGGCACACTGCTGAAATGGAGCAGGAGCTCAATGAGGTGGCGCAAGGGGCCGGCCTGCCGGCCAATGTGTCGGTCGGCTTCTCCCCCCATGCGGTGGAAATGGTGCGCGGCATCCTGTCCACAATTCATGCGCCCATGGCCCGCCCGCTCACCGACATTGACGTATGGAAGGCCTACCGCTCGTTCTACTCAGGCTCGCCATTCATCCGCCTGGTGAAGGACAAGGGAACTCTCTACAAGTATCCGGAGCCAAAGCCGGTGGTGGGCACCAACTTCGCCGACATCGGCTTTGAGCTGGATGCAGACCACAACCGCATCGTCGTCATGTCAGCCATCGACAACCTGGTGCGCGGCTCGGCCGGACCTGCCATTCAGTGCTTCAACCTCATGCACGGGCTTGACGAAAAGACGGGCTTGTGGCAGCCGGGCTTCCATCCGATTTAATCAGGTGCAGCCATGGCCCAGTCCAAACCCCTCATTGTCATCAAGATTGGCGGCTCCACGGCCGGTTCGTCCGCCGCGCTCGCATCCATCGCTGCCGACCTCGCCAGCCTGCAATCCAAACACTCATTTGTCATCGCGCACGGCGGCTCGGCCCAGACCAACGAGCTGTGCAAGCGCCTCGGAA
>CAYIMK010000167.1:0-2541 GCA_964364595.1 Microcaldota archaeon
GGAGGAGGACCGAGAATGGCCAGACGATGAGCTGGAGAAGGGCGTAGAGTGAGAGCAGGGCCAGCACCGGCAGAAAGATGAAAGGCCTGATGAGGGCGGTGCGGCGCGAGGCCGAGATGCCGCCGTCCACCTGATAGGTGACTGATTGCATGAGATGGCCAAAATGGGGAGATTAAAAAACACAGGGGGTGGGGGACTGGCCATGAAAGAAGACAAGCAGTAATCAAACAATAAAACAGATAATCAAACGATTATGAGGCCGGACAGCTCGTTCTTCTGGCCGGATGACTCGTTCTTTTCCGTATCTTGCGGCGCATGCAAAAACCTGCCCGTCTGCGCGTTGAGGTTGATGGTGTAATGCTGGCCCGAAGGCCCTTCGTAGAACAGCCACGCCCCTTTGGAGCCCAGCACCGAGCCGCCGACAAATTCGACCTGCTCGGGATTTTGCACGGCAGGGTAGAGGGAGGACAAATCAGTTATCTGGCCGCCTGCCCAATAGGATGCAAGGGCAGGGTCATCGCGCATTCGTGCAAGAACTGATTCGAGGCGCGCGCGGGCTTTTGTTTTGTCATAGTGCAGGCGGCTCAATTTCTGATTCGCCCTCACCGCATTTGCCAAATCATAACGCTCCTGCAACACGGTTTCCGCGCCATAGGCTTCGTCCGGCCCGTCGAATTCCAGCAACGCGACAGCCAAATCGGCTCCCTGCTCGCGCCAGCGTTCGTTGAGCCGCGAGAGGCGGGTGAGCCCCAGCTTTGTGAGGTCGGCGCCGAACTGGGCAAGGTAGAGCACGTATTTTTCGGAAGAGAGTTCTTCGTGAAGCTGCGGATAGAGGGTGAAATCGCCCACCGTGTAGACGCGCGCCACGTCACGATACTGGCAGGTCGGGCACTGCCTCACGTTCACGGCCCGATTCGAGCAGGCATGCCAGCCCTTGTCGCTTTTGTAGCCAACACAGGCGCGGGTGGCCGAAAAGCCGAAGCGCTGCTCGCCCTCCAGCTTGATGCTTTCCGTCTCGCCATGGCTGCGCGTGAGGAGGGAGCAATGCTCGCCTGGTACGAACTGGAGCAGGTGCTTCATGGAGTCGGCTAGGTGGGCAGATGGCATAAGGGACGCTCCAAGGGTAGTTTTCCGCTGCAAAGATATAAACACAAACTATGGGCAGAAAGCCCCCGATACGATGGATTCGTTCGTCTTTCGCCGTAATTTTTCACGTCGTGGGGCAGGTTATTTTAAATCTCCGCATATGCATCGTTGCAAGGTGATATTACATGCCTACTCTTGACAGCACGCTTCTGCCGATTCTTGACGAGCTCAAACAAAAAGAGCTGGACTGGAAGGTCTACAAATTGGAAGGGCCGTCCATGCCGCACACGATAGTGAACGGCAAAAAGGTGCTCATGCTTGGCACCAACAATTATCTGGGCCTCTCCAACCATCCCCAAGTGAAAGAGGCGGCCATCGAGGCCATCAAGAAATACGGCGCCGGCTCCGGCGCGGTGCGGCCCATCACCGGCACCATGGATTTGCACATCAGGTTGGAGGAAACCATCGCCCGCTTCAAGCACACGCCGGCTGCCATTTACTTCCAGACAGGCTTTGCGGCAAATCAGGGCACCCTGCCGCAACTGCTGATGGAGGGAGATTTGGCCATTTCCGACGAGCTCAACCACGGCTCGATTATTGACGGCGTGCGTTTGAGCAAGGCCGAGAAGGCGATTTACAAGCATAATGACATGGACGATTTGGCGGCGAAACTCGAAGCGGCCACCACGGCCAGCAAATACAAGCGCATCTACATCATCACGGACGGCGTGTTCTCCATGGACGGCGACATCGCGCCGCTGGACAGGATACAGCGCGCGGCGCAGGCATTCGGCGCCTATATTTACGTGGACGACGCGCACGGCGACGGCGTGCTGGGCGACCATGGGCGCGGAATTGTCAGTCATTTCAATTTGGAGGGCAAAGTGGAAGCCGAGATGGGCACGTTCTCGAAAGGATTCGGAGTGGTGGGCGGATTCGTGTCAGGAAGCACGACATTGAAAGAATACTTGCATAACAAAGCCCGCTCGTATCTTCTCTCCGGCAGCGCGCCGCCCGCGACGGTAGCTGCCTGCATTGCCGCATTGGAAGTGCTGGAAAAAGACGACAGCTTGGTGAAAAAGCTGTGGGAGAACACCAAATACTTCAAGGAGAAATTGAAGGCCATGGGCTTTGACACCGGCGTGTCGCAGACGCCCATCGTGCCGATTATGATTGGGGACTCGGCCAAGGCGAAATTGTTCACGGCCGAGCTGTTCAAGGAGGGCGTGCTCGCCATCCCCATCGTGTTCCCCATGGTGGCTCAGGGCAAAGCCCGCATCCGCACGCAGGTGCGCGCAGACTTCAGCAAGGAGGATTTGGACTTCGCGCTGGGGGCTTGCGAGCGGGTGGGAAGAAAACTCCAGCTCATCTCGTAGGGCGGGCCGCGGTCCGGATAGATATTCTTTTAGGGTTAAGTGGCACTTTTCCCCCTAAATTTCTCGCTTCAATAGCGAT
>CAYIMK010000168.1:0-2533 GCA_964364595.1 Microcaldota archaeon
CCTTGAGCAGGTCTTTCACGGCGCGCAATTCGCCGATGCGGCGCACGAAGGGAATCATGAGCCAGAGGTTCTTCATGCCGAACTCGTCGCGCACCTTCTTGATGGCGGCCAGCTCCATGGCGAACACGTCCGGCTCGGTGATGTAGCGCGCGCAGCCGCGGTAGCCCATCATCGGGTTCTCCTCTTTGGGCTCGAACTCCTCGCCCCCTTTGAGGTTCTTGTATTCGTTTGTCTTGAAGTCGGTGGCGCGGTAGACGACCGGGCGGGGGTAGAAGGCGGACGCGAATGTGCGCAGGCCGTCGGACAATTTGTCGATGAATTCGGCCTGCCGGCCCTCGCGGATGAGCTTTCTTGGGTGCTCGCCGATGGCCGCAATCATGAATTCGGCGCGCAAGAGGCCGACTCCGTCGCACGGAAGCTTCGACACCTTCTCGGCCGAATCCACGTCGGCCAGGTTGACATAGATTTTGGTGCCTGTGGGCACATAGTTTTCGGTCACAAATGCGGTTGGGTCGTATTTGGCCCCGGGCACGGCCGCTGCGCCGCCGCTCGCGGGCTTGGAAGAGCCCACTATTTCAACGTCGCCGTCATACACCTTGCCGCGCACGGCATCGACCGTGATGAACTGGCCGTCTTTCAGTTTTGTGGTGGCTTCGCGGCTGCCGACGATGCAGGGCACGCCCAGCTCGCGGCTGACGATGGCCGCATGGCACGTCATGCCGCCTGTGTTGGTGACTATGGCGGCCGCCTTCTTCATGGCCGGCACGAAGTCGGGCGTGGTCATTTCGGTGACAAGGATTTCACCCTGCTGCATCAGGCCCATGTCCTTGGGGGATGGCAGGATGCGCACGCGGCCCTTGCCCACTCCGGGCGAGGCCGCCAAGCCGGTCAGCAGCACCTGGCTTGAGCCGGCTGGAATGGATGCATGGGTTTCGTTCGACATAGAGGCACCACCTGACTGGGTTGATGGAAGGGAAATAACGGAAGATTCGGGGGAAGAAAGACGGGCAGATGAATCCGCGTCAGCCAACTTGGGGGAGAATCTGCCCGCCGTGAATGACGATGGCGAGGGAACCGTTGGCGTTGGCGAATAGGCGACCGCCTTCGATTGGGCCGGCTGAACCGAGACTGCCGATGGCTGGGGTTTGGCCAGCGCGTAGGCGGATTCGGAAGAGGCCGTCATGGCCGGCACGCCGGAAAGCGGCGAGGTGGATGAAGTTGTCGCCTCCATGAAGTTGTTTTTTATCATCTCGGGGTATTTGCCGGCGTTGATGATGTCGAGCGAGGGGCCCTTGATTGTGGTGACAGGGCGCGCCTGCACGATGAAGAGCGTGCCGTCCTGCAATGCCCATTCTGTGTCCTGCGGCTTGCCGTAATGCGCCTCGATGTCGAAGCCGATTTTGGCCAGCTCGACAATCTGCGCGTCGCTGAGCTTCTGCTTCTCCTGCTTGTCTGAACTGATGTTCTTCTTCTCGTTGCGGTCGCCCTCCTTGGCAATCATCCATGTCTGGCGCGCCACGTCCTTGGTCTCGATGTTCCATGTGCCTTTGCGCACCAGATAGCGGTCCGGGGTGACCATGCCCGACACCACGACCTCGCCGAGGCCGTAGGCGCTCTCGATGGAGACAACCCCCAAATCCTGGGTGACGGGGTCGATGGTGAACATGACGCCGGCCGTCTCGGACTGCACCATCTCCTGAATGACGGCGGCAAGGCCTACTCTTAGGTGGTCGAAGTGGTTGTTGACGCGGTAGAAAATGGAGCGGGGCTCGAAGAGCGAGGCCCAGCATTCTTTCACTGCCTGCACCACGTCGGCGTCGCCCAGCACGTTGAGAAATGTGGATTGCTGGCCGGCAAATGATGCCTCGGGCAAGTCCTCGGCCGTGGCGGAGGAGCGCACAGCCACATAGACCTCGCGGCCGCGGCGGCGGCACAGCTCGCGGTATGAGCGGATGATGTCGGAGCGCATGGCGTCCGGGATGCGGCCGCCCAAGATGCGGGCCTTGACCATTTCGGATGCGCGGGTGAGGGCGTCGTTGTTCGTGGTGTCGAGCTCGTCGGTCATCTCCTTGATGAAGTCGTGGATTTTGTTCAGGCGGATGAATTCGAAATAGGCGCCGGCCGTGACAACGAAGCCGGGCGGCACTGGGAATTTGGCGGCAGCCATCTCGCCCAAGTTCGCCCCCTTGCCGCCCACTTCGGCCAGGTTGGTCTTGTTGATTTCTTCGAACCACATGACGTTTTTCATCGTCAACCCCCCGCCTCTCGATGATATGGGCCTCCCACGGCGGGAAGGATTAAAAAGAAATCTAGGGGGCTCGGAGAGAAAAAAGAGATAAAAAAGGAGAACAAAACCCGCCGGGGGCGGCTCGAGCCGCCCCAGTGCGGCGGCACACGAGCTTGCTTTTTCTTTCTCTGATTCTTCTTTTTACCAGTCCAGAACATGTGGTCCTTGTCAAAGACTCTGATAAAACGGATAGGGTTAAGTGGCACTTTTCCCCCTAAATTTCTCGCTTCAATAGCGATAACACTC
>CAYIMK010000169.1:0-2530 GCA_964364595.1 Microcaldota archaeon
CCGCTGTATCTGACCCGCTAAAGCGGGTAGGGTTAGCGGTCCGAAGCTACCCTAAGAGAATGAAAAGGAAATTAAAAAGAAAAATGAAAAGAAAAAGAAAAAAACTCGCTCTAATTCTTGGTGTGCAGAAGCACGGTTGCCGGCTTGCGGAACACGTTGCCTAATTTAGCCCCAAGCAGAACGGCCGCCTTCTTGTTCTCGGCCAAATCGGCCAGACGCTGGGTGATGATTCCGTCGAACACCACAGCGAATACGGCTGGTTCGCTCTCCAGGCTCCTAATCATGTCGCGCACCGGCAGCTCCTTGAGCAGGGTGAAATCGGCTGAATAGAAGCGGGCTTTGAGAGTCCCTTCCAGCTCGTCAAGAGCGGTCAGCATCGGGCCAGGCGCTTGTGTTAATGCAGGTGCGGCCGGAGCTGAAGGGGCTTCGGGATCTGAAACGGACGCGTTGTCCGATGCCTCGAAGCCGGCAGTCGCGCCCATGGGGCCGGAGGCAAGCTGTGCCGATGCTGATGCCTCGGCTGCCGGCAGGTTGGGGATGCCTTCCTTCACTGCCGACACCAGCGACTCAATCGGCGGAGCACTTTCGATACGCATGTTCGACGGGGCGAGCGAGCCGGACTGGCCGCTTGGCGCATTCATCTGCTCGTTCCTTCCGCGTCCGCGGAATGGCTGCGAGCTTCGGCCTGAGCGGCCCGATACCACGTCGCCGGAGCGGGTGGAGTAAGTCGACTGGGCGCCGTAGGCCTGCTCATTGGAGCGGGCAGGTGCGCTAAATGGCTGCTGCTGGTTTGAGCCATAGGGCACTTGGGGCGCCTGCGCATACTGCCCGTTGCTTTGCATGTTCGGGTTCTGCGCCTGCATGCCTTGGTTCTGCCCTTGCGTATTCTGCTGCGGCATGCCCTCACGTCCATAGACCGAGCGGGCCTGGCTGGCCTGCGGGCGGTAGCGCGCGCGGCGCTCCTCTTCGCCGGGGCCGGTCGTGCCGGCCTCGAAAGGTATCTTGGAGCGCAGGCACTTGATGATTTCCTTGCGCGTGAGCTCCTCGACTTCCTTGCCGGTGGGCGCGCGGGCCACGAAGTCGATGTCGCAGATGCGGGCAAGCTCGGCCATGATGATGTCGCCGCCGCGGTCGCCGTCCAAGAAGACGGTAACTTCCTTCTCGAGGCAGAGTTTCGCAATGGCGGGAGAGACGTTCGCGCCGCCCACGGCCACCACGTTGGTGATGTCGTTCTTGAGCAGGTTGATGACGTCGGCGCGGCCCTCCACCAGAATGATGGAATCGGCGTCGCCGATGCCGGGGCCTGCGGGCAGCTTCTCCGGGCCGTAGTCGGACACTTCCGAAGTTTTCACCTCGGAGCGCACCTGCTCTGAAATCTCCTTGCTTTCGGGAATTTCGTGCAAGAGCATGTTCTTGAGAAGCGTTTTGGCGCGGTCAACAAGCACTTTGCGCTTGGTGGAGCGGGTGTCCTCGATTTTGTCGATTGAAAGGCGCGCCTCGCAGGGGCCCACGCGGTCCACGGTTTCCAAAGCGGCTGCCAGAATGCACGTCTCGACCATGTCGAGGGATGAGGGCAGCTTTATCTTGCCGACCGACTTGCCGCCGCGCGGCACTATGTCGACTTCAATGCGGCCTATGCGGCCGTTCTTCTGCAGCTCGCGCAGGTCCAAATCGTCTCCAAGAAGGCCTTCGGTCTGGCCGAACACGGCCCCGACAACGTCGGGCTTCTCGACCAGGCCGCCGATTTCGACGTTGGCGTAGACGAGGTACTTGACTGTATCAATGTATGTTTTTCCCATAATTTCACCTGATGACAAAAAGCATCAGGCAAAAGAAGACGCGAAATCCAGTATGACATGCTAGCGGGGCCGGCCTTTTGCCAGCCCGCTCTTGACGGCCGCGAGGAATTCGCTCTGCGTTGCGGCGAAGACGATGGTCTTGCGGTGGCTTGTATGCCCGCGCGCGATTTGCACGCTAAAGCCGGACAAGTCCGTCAACCAGCGCACCAGCGCCGCATTTGCTGCTCCCTTCTCCGCCCGTTCAGGCAGGCGCACCTTCAACAAAGGCGCGTTGGCCAAACCGGACCGGCCCGTTGCGGGCGGCGGGATGAATTCCAATGCGGGACTACGAGCGCCGGGCACGACATGAATTGTTATTTGACCCATTGGAGTGCCACCATGGGGCGCTTAGTCTTGGATGAGCATGTTTTGGATGCTGTGTCTTATTTGTGATGCTTTTGGAATGATTTTTACATTTTGTTTGTTGTTTTGTTTTATTGCATTTTTGTTTGTTTTTGCTTTTTGTTTTGTTTTTGTTTGTATTTCTTGGCCCGACGCTGTTGACTGCCTTTTCATCGATATTCTCGGGGCGCCATCCGCGCCGGGCACAATATAGATTAGGCCGAAACGCCTTTATAATAGTGCGACACGGCCACGAGAGAATCGTTGAAATAGGAAATATTTTGGGAGGTAGAGACCACACCACAATAATGCATGGGGTTAAAAAAATAGAAGGATTGCTTTTAAATAAA
>CAYIMK010000170.1:0-2485 GCA_964364595.1 Microcaldota archaeon
CGATAATTCCGTCTTTGAAGCAGGAAGCCGCACCCTTCAGGGTGCGGTAGTTCACGTGTTTGTGTATGGTCCTCCCGCGGCCGCCCGCCCGTTCCGCGGCGCCGGTTCCCCGCCGTCTCTCGGTTGGCGATGCCCATTTCTGTTCATTTCTGCAGAAACAAGGTATTTTAATTTCTGTCATCGTAAGAAAGTGCAGAAAGCAAGTCTGAGCCAAAGCCAGAGACACCACTATGAGAGTCCCGCCAATCCCGCTGCCTTCGGTCATCCGCCTCCAGCTGATGAAGAAGGGAACCGCAGGCGCCAGCGTCAGCTTGCAAACCGCAGCCGGCCAGAGTGCGAGTCCAGCCGTCAGGCACGCGGAGCGCATGGAGGAATCCAAAACCGAATCCCGCGTCCAGCCCCGCTCCTCGTTCGGCGGAAGCCGCGGCATGGCTCACGCCCGCTCCAAGTCCGAGCATGCCCTCGTCCCGCTGCACACCGGCCCGCGCGTGGTGGGCTGCACCGACCCTGCCCTGCTCAATGTCCTGCTCAATGTCCTGCAGCAGGAGAAGCGCCAGTCAATTCTCTCCTACGGCTCCTACAGCATTCACATAGTCCGGGTGCAGAACCACAAGCTCATGCTCCTGCTTGAATCCGCCCCCAACCTGCTCGAGCAGCCGGTATTGCGCGACCTTTTCCTGGGCCGCCCGGCCGGCGGGCTGAGGTTTTCTGCAGCCCAAAAACCCGTGCGCTCGCAACTGGGCGGGGTTGAGACGCATGAGTGAGGAAAAGAAAGAGAAGAGCGCCTCGCACATCAAGCCAGTTCTATCCATTCATTCGCACCCGCCTCATTCTCCGCCCGGCTGGCGCCTCACGCCCTCGGGCCGCGTGGTGCAGTCAACTCATCACAAGCATGCTTCATCGCACGATTACGTGGTGGTGGTCACCGAGGACGGCCACTATCTTTCCAGCCACGGAAAAGACGCATCCAGCATCGCCAGCCTCGACCATGCGGCGCTCATGTCAGTGCTGCGCAAGCTGCTGGACAAGCTGGCCAGCCTTCACGCGGCCGGCTACGAGGCGGGCAACGCCACGCTCGAGCACGTGCTGGTGGAGCGAAAAAACCACGAGCCGATGCTGGACACCTTCAGCCATCTCGGCATTTCGGAAAATGCGGTCGGCGAAGTGCTCACGCTCCTCGCCTCGTTCTACAAACTAGGCACGCTCAACCAGCATGACATCCGCGCGCTCATCTCGCACTATCTTGACGCCGAACCCGGCCGCCGGGCGCAGGCAGAGGAATATCTGCATTCGCATTCCGCGCGCGGGTCTCATTCGGCCGGAGCCGTGCATAACGCGCACGCTTCGCATTCAGCCGGCGCCGCGCATTCTGCCCACGGCCAGCATCATGTCCAGCACCACGCGTCCTCCGTCCACGCGGCCGGCCATCCCGCCCACCCCGCGCTGGAGGACCGCATGCTCGCCAAATTCGAGAAGAGATATCACATGTTTTTCGCGCCGTAAAAAGAATGTGCTCAGAATTCCCGCGCGCTAATTCACTCCTTCTATCTCGACCTGCGTGTCCTCGCCCCTCAATTTGTCCCGCGAAAAGCGTATGACGCGCCCCGGCGTGCTCTCCACCAGCGCCCCCTCGTGGGTGATGACAATCACCTGCGGGATGATTTGCGGGATGCGCTCGGCCAGCGCAACTCCAAGCCCCTGCACCGCCTTCTCGTCCAGATTGTGGGTCGGCTCATCCAGTATCAGCCAGCCAAGAGTCGGGGTGAGCAAAACCGAGAGCACCACGCGCAGCGCGAGGCCCAAACAAGCCCGCTCTCCTCCAGAGGCGTGCGCTTCGAGCGATTTCCACTCGCCCTGGTGTATTTCGACAGCATAGTCCTTTTCCGATGCAACTAGGCGCACCTTCTCCCAGTCGCCATATGGATAGATGAGCGGCCAGAGGCGCGCAAGCGCGGCGTTGATTTCCTCCAGCAGCCGTCCGCGCAGCTGTGTCTGGGTGGAGAGCAGCACGGCCCTGAATGCCGCCAGCTCGTCCATCTCCTTGCGCGCGGCGCCGGCTTCTTCGCGCTTTTTCTCAAGCTCGTCCACGCTCTTCTTCTGCATCTCGGCCAGCTGCCGCTCCTGTTCGGCCATTTTTTCGGCAGAGCGCACCAGCTCGTCTATGCGCCCTTTGTGCGCAAGAAGCTCCTCGCGCTTTTTCGCCTGCACGCCCCACACATGCTCATCGAACTGGAGGCCCTTCACTTCCGCCTCCATCGCTTCTTCCTCCTTTCGCGCCGCGTCCAGCTGCTTCTGCCATTCCCGCGCCTGTTTTATCTGCGCGCGCATCTGGGCAGTCCTGCTCTCTTCGGCCGCCAGCGCCTGCATCTTCTGCGAGAGTTCCTTCCCGCCTGCAGCCAGCGCCTCTCCCTTTGCGGCGCTCTCGCCCAGTTCTTTCTGCCACGCGCCCAAATCCGGCTGCTCGCCCAAGGCCCCCATCTGCGCC
>CAYIMK010000171.1:0-2445 GCA_964364595.1 Microcaldota archaeon
GGCGCCGGTCTACATCGCCTGGGGCCGCTCCAACCGCTCGGCCCTTATCCGCATCCCCCGCGTGCGCGCCGGCGACCCGAAGGCGATTCGCTGCGAGGTGCGCTTCCCCGACCCCGCAGCCAACCCCTACCTCGCCTTCGCCGTCATGCTGGCGGCAGGCATGGACGGCATCCAGAAGAAGACGGCGCTTCCAGCGGCGCAGGAGGACGACATGTACCACCTCACGCCCGCGCAGCTTGTCGAGCGCGGCATCAAGACGCTGCCCGGCTCGCTCAAGGAGGCCATGGATGAGCTGGCGTCGGACGACGTGGTGAAGAATGCGCTTGGGCCCCACATCTACCCTGAGCTGACAGCGTGGCAGCAGGCCGACTGGGATTCGTACCGCACGTCGGTGACCGACTGGGAGAAGAACCGGTACTTCAACACAATCTGAATTGAGAAATAAAACGGCAAGGCGACCAAAAAATAAAAATAAATCAAAACGGACGGGCCGCTCGAGCGGCCCCGGGCGGCAATCAACTGCGCTTTGGCGCAGTTGGCGCACCATCGGCTCAGAAGAGCCGATGATTGCCCTCGAGGGCCGCCGAATCTTTTTTCACTTTTTGTTTTTCTTCATTCCTTTTGTTCTGCCAGAATCCGCCGCATCTCGGCCAGTTTGATTATTTTCACTTTGTCATATTCTTTCAGGTCCAGCAAATCAGTATCATAGCTGACGATATATCCGCAGTCTCCGGCGAGCGCGCATTCGATGATTTTGTCGTCCTTGGGGTCCCTCGAAGCTTTCACCCGCTTCGATGGTTGCAGGATAATCATCTGGCGCCTCAGCTCTCCCACCGCGGACGGCAGGTAATCCTTCCATCTAGTCAACCCCCTCTTTATCACGAATTCCCGGTTCACGATTTCCTCGTATTCTTTCAATATCTCTTCCGAGCAGCAGATTCCGGTTCCCGTCCTGCTCAATTCTTCCAGAAGCTTCTGGCTTTCGCTCCCAACGAACAAGGTCGCCGAAATCAGCACGTTGGTGTCCAGAACCACGCGCAAGGGTTTACCTCTTGCGGCCCTTCACGGCTATCTCGATGACGTCTTTCTCAGTCATTCCCATCGCCTTGAGGTCTTTGCTCATTTCTGCCGTGATGGTCTGAAGGTCTTTTAGGAGTTCCGCTTTCGTCGGGGTTTTCACCCGCCTGAGCAGGATGCCGTCTTTCGAGCTGATGATGGCGAACCGGGTGCCTCTGGCCATATTCAGCCTCTTGCGTATGCGGCTCGGTATCACAATCTGGCCTTTCTCCGACATCACGGTCATATCCGCATCCATAAGTTTCACCTTCCATTCAGGTTATTCTTGCGTTCCTACGCTTCTTACTATCTTACTATCCTACTTTCCTACTCAAACTATTTAATCCTGTCGTTTGGCTTCTGACGAATCTGGCTTGAGCGGCCTAGCTGCGGCATCGATTGATTAGGGCTCATTTCCCCCTGTTTTCTTCCCGGTTCATCCCATGCTTTTTTATTTAGTAGCCGAAAAGACTACCCCTATGGCGCTCAAACCCATCCTGCAGCACACCTGGGAGACCTATACCAAGCATTTCTGGCTCATCATGTTCATGGCCGTCCCCGGCCTCTTCGCCCTCGTCATCCCCTCCTTGGTGGGCACGCCCACCTTCGCAGCGCTGGGGGCCACCTACCTGCGCACAAACTCCATTCCCGACCTCACGCAGGCCAAGACGGCGGTGATGATTGTCACCGTCATGCTCTCGCTTTTCCTCATGAGCTTTGCAATCGTCAACATCAACATCGTCATCCGCTCCAGCCGCACGCTTACCCACGTGCGCGAGGAAATCATGCAGTCGCTCGGCACCACCACGCTCTCCGTGTTCTGGGTCTATTTGATGGCCGAAATCATCCTGCTGATTGTGCAGCTCTACACTTTCCAGCTGGGCGCGCAGTCGCTCCTGGCCCCTCTGCTCAACGGCGCAGTCGGAATGGTAATCCTGCTCATGCCCACTGCCATGGTAATCGACGAAATCCGCGCAGGCCGCGCGCTCGAGCGCTCCATTCAGACGATTTTGCGCAAGCTGCCCCTGTTCGGGCTCTGGCTTCTGATGGGGCTCATATCGCTCTCCATCGTCGAGCTGGTGCTGCTGGCCATCCTGCGCCCGTGGGCGCCTACGCTCATGGTGCTCTTCTCCTCGCTGATTCTCATGCCGTTTATGGTGGTCTCTTTGGGGCAGATTTACATCAGCAAATACACCATCATCGACACGTCGAACTAGGGGGGGGAGGGTGGCATTCCTCTTCCAGCTCATCGGGCCGAAGCTCGTCATCCTTGCCTTCTATCCAGCGGACTGGAGCGGCGGCTGCACGAAGGAGATCTGCACGATACGCGACAACTTCGGCGAGCTCGCGAAGCTCAACGCGGACGTCATCGCCATCAGCGGGGACTAC
>CAYIMK010000172.1:0-2440 GCA_964364595.1 Microcaldota archaeon
AATTCTTGATAAACGCAATCGGGACCAGCACAAATGCGGCAACCAGCAGGGCGCAGGCCGGCGCCAGCAGCCGCTTGTCAAACAGGCAGAAGAAATTCACCGCCGTCATCCGGATGGTGAAAAGGAACCAGCTTCCCACTCCGGGGGCCGGCTTCTTCACAGCAACGCCGGCAAGATTCATCGACATCTGCAATATCCTCGGCCAGAAATACATCTGGCTGACGAAGAAGGTGATTCCGGCGCCGAGCATGATGAGGCCGGTGGCCGCCGGATGGGTGTCTATGGTCTGGCCGGATGCTACCGCGACGATGTCGAACGCGCTGGCCACGAAGACGGCGAGGGCCGCAAGGCCGAGCAGTTCGGGATGGCGGAACAGCCGCCACCCTTTGCGGCAGGCCCCGTATGCGTCAAATGAAATGGAAACGGCCATCGAAAAATCCCCAAGCTGGCATTATTCTTCCTGTTGCTTCTACTCTTCCTGCTTCTCGATTATTTTCTCGGCCTTTTTCATCATCTTGGCCCGCTTCGCCTGGTGCTCCTTCAGCCACTCCAGCGCGATTTCCACCATCTGCGTCTTGCACTCGCCGCACAGGATGCGGCCATGGGCGCAATCCTCATGCCTCTTCTGCAGTTTCTTCTCGTCCAGCTCGAAGTGGGTGGCGAAGATGTCATATGCCATGCAGTTGGAAATGTCCCCGCCGATGCGCTTCTGCTCCTCGGCAGTCGACCTTCCGCCCGTGAGCGCGCGCATGAATTTCTTGCGCACCGAAGCCAAATCCTCTGACAGCCAAACCATGGCGTCCGGGTCGCGCTTGGACATCTTGGCCTCCCCTTTGAGGTTCTTGATGAACTTGTGATAAGTTGCCGAGGGCAGCACCAGCCGCTCCTTGAACGCCAAATCGCGGCTGAGGCGGATGTGGGGGTCCTGGTCAAGGCCGACAGGCACCAGAACGTGCTTCGGCCCGCCGAAATCCTCGTGCTGCGGCAGCATGATGTCGCCCATCTGCACAAGCACTGCCATCTGCAGACTGATGGGCTTGTCGCCGTAAATTGCCGCCAGCATCTTTGGGGTTACGCGCCGCGAGAGCTTGTAGGCCATTGTGGTGACGCGGTGCTCGCGCGACTGGCGGTAGAAATACGTGTTGTCCGCGTCTATGCCCAAAGCCAGCAAGTCGGCCACGTTGTTGATGGCAGTGGCCCGGCACTCTTCGAGCGGGATGCCGTTGTCCACGTGCGCCTCCAAGTCGGCGATGCAGTAGTAGACCTTGCATTTGAAGGCCTGCTGGAAGAAAATAATCTCCTCGGCCGTCTGCTTGCTGCCGAGGTGGAAGTCGCCGGAGGGCTTGATGCCCGACATTATGGCGACGGGCTTCTTCTCGTCCGCGGCCTTTATCCACGGAACCAAATCGCGGTGCGCCAGCACTATGCGGCGGCGGAAGAGGTGGCTGCCGGAAAAGCGCTTGTGCAATGAATCCGAAATCTCCTCCAATCCGAACTCTTGGAAAAGCTTTTGCTGGTCGGCCGGCAGCTCGCTGCTCCACGGGTCAAGGCGCGGGCCATGGCTTGCGGGGAGCTGTCCGGCTTCGGGTTCGGATTCAGGCGAAGCATTCATGTCAGGCGCAGGCGGAAATGTCATGTCATCATCTCAGAATAGGAAATTGGCCAGAGTTCATTCATTTTCGTCTTTTGGCGGCTTCTTGGCCGGGGCTTTGGGAAGCGGCGGAGCCGGGGGCGCGCCGAACATCGGGCGGATGGGCAGGTGGGACGGCCGCACGTCCTTGTCGTCCTCATCGTCCGGCCGGGACGGATTGTAGTGAGGAGCCGATGGTTTGTACGGCAAGCCCGGAATCGGCGAAGAAAGGACATGGTGGGCTGGTGGCGCAGAGAGCCCGGGCCGGACCGGTGCGGCAGGAGAGAGGAAACCGGGTTTTGCCGGTGAAGATGGCGGGCGGGCCGAGGATGCGGACGGGAGGCGGACCAGAGGCGCGGATGAAGGCCTTGCAGCGGGTGCGCCGCCCATCCCGCTCTTCGGGGCTTCTCCGACAAACGCCCGCTTGGTCACCGAGAAGGCGGGCCCGCCGGCTGGTGAAGACGGAGTATGGGGGGAAGAACTCGAAGATACCGAAGGCGGTGGCGAAACTGAAGAGGACTTGGGCTGGCTCGAACCCTGCAAGGTCCCGGATGGCTTAGATACGCCCGAAGCCGAAATTCCGGGCCTGTGCGCGGCAGACGGGGCCGGCTGGGTTTTCGGAAGCGGCATCGAAGTTTGGGGCGGCTTTCCTTTGGGAAGCGCCGCGCCGTGCGGTGTTGTGCCGCGCGGGGCCCCGGCAGCACCGAGCTGGGCCGTTCCAGTTGCGCTTGTCCCGGCCTCCTGGTTGAATATGCTGCCAGTGCGCGCGCCGCTTGCCCCGAGCTTTGGTTTTGGTTTCACATCTCTCTC
>CAYIMK010000173.1:0-2399 GCA_964364595.1 Microcaldota archaeon
CATGGTCGACATGTCCAACCATACCGATGTTGACTTCAGCCTGCAAAAGAATCACTCAAGCGGCCCAAGTCCGCCTTCTCTTTCTCCCGCCTCTACTTTTTCTCCTTCTCTTTCTTGGCCGTGGGCGGGAACAGCTCGGCCAGCGGCTTTTGGCCGGCCTTGAGCACCTTGCAGTTGATCTGCTGGATCTCGTCCGAAATGAGGTTGCCGCGCACGCTGCGCTTGCGCCGCGCCCCGTGGGCCGTGGAAATGTAGCCGGGGCCGGATGCCAGCAGCACGCCGGTGCGCCGCGGTCCGCTCACGTCTGAGCGCATCG
Source organism: Microcaldota archaeon (assembly GCA_964364595.1). Classification (GTDB taxonomy): domain Archaea; phylum Micrarchaeota; class Micrarchaeia; order Anstonellales; family Anstonellaceae; genus CAIXYX01. Next base: position 317 of record CAYIMK010000173.1, read on the forward strand.
GGTAGCCGGACGTGTCCGACCCGCCGGTGACGGCGAGCGTGTAGCCGGCCGCGCCGACGAGGCCGCCATCGAGCTCTTCGCCGATTTTGCGGCCCAAGAGGGCGGACTCTTTTCCTTTAGCGACTTCCGTCTGGAAGCTCTTGCCTGAACTGGGCTCTGAGATAACCACAATCATGTAATCTAACCTCCCAATCTAAGGAGACGATGTTCATAGCATTCCATCTCGAGATTTAAATAGGTTCCTGCCCCTATATCCTCATGCGCGCGAGTTTCAACGCTCCAAAACCGCTCCTGTGGCCGGCTCTCTTGGCCGGCTTTTTCGGCCTTCTGTGGCTGGCGCAGGAGATGGGCTGGCTGCCCACCCGCCTGCCGCTGGGGCCATTGAGCGTCCTCATCGCGGCGCTGGCCATGGTGCGCTATGCTTACGAGAAATAAACAAAAATAAAAATGAAAATAAAATCAAAATCAAGCAAAAGAAACAAAAATCAAAACAGAACCAAAAATAATTCCAAAAGGTGAATTTGCATGCGTGTTGTTTTCGAAATCCCTCTCCCGAAAAAGGCCGAACTCATGGCCCTGCTCGAGGCCGACCCCTACGGCGAGCAGTCGCCGGCGCCTTACCAGAAAATGAGCTTTGCCCGCAACGGCTACAAGGTAAAAGACGGCCTCACGCTTGACGAGGACCGCGAGAAGCTCTACCTCGTGCTGAGGGGGGCGGATGATTTCCTGCCATTTGCCAAGATGAAGCTGGGCGACATGGCCACTCTTTGCAAGCCAGAAGTGAACGACCGCGTGATGAAGAAAATCGAGGACGAGGAGTCGGGCGCGGAGCAGGGCATGGGCGCGATATTCGGTTAGACTGATTTTTCGTCTAATCTGTTGTTCCTTCCTTCATCCATTCCGGCACGCGGGATTCCAGTTTTGGAATCCGCCCCTCTTTAACCAGCTTTTCCATCGCCTTGTGCAGCCCGCTGCCGTATTGCAATGCCTTCTTGGGCCTCTCAACCGCCAATTTGGGCACGCCCAATTCAGCCGCCAATTTACGCAAGAGCGGCTTCTTCGCCACCCCGTCGTCCAGCTTTTCCAAAAGAGGCACCGCCCGCACCGCCTCGAACAATTCCTTGTCCATGAAAGGAAAGCGCGGCTCCACGCCGAAAAGCGCGCAGACGGCGCGCGTGCGGGCCAAATCGCGGTCCGGCAGCGTGCGGAATTCCTCGAGCAGGATGGCGGGCAAGTCCAGTCCTTTTTCTAGCGCTTGGTAATATTTGTGATATCCCACAAATGTTTCTTCCGCCCCCGAACCCAAGAGCATGATGCCTATGCCCAAGCGCCGGCATTCGCGGGCCAGTGAATAGGCGGCCACCATCAGCTCCATCTCGGTGGCGCTGCCGGGCATGATTTTGAGGCAGGCATTAAAGTCGGCCACTGCCTGCTCGGGCGTCATTTCCACCACATTGAGCGCCAGCCCGAGTTCGGCCGCCACTTTTTGTGCGGTTTCCAAATCAGGACTGCGGGCAGAGCCAGCGTTGAGCGTGATGAGTTCGATGTTTGTTTTCTTTTTTGCCACCGCCGCGATGGCGGAGCTGTCCAGCCCGCCGGAGAAGGCGACGGCAGTTTTTCCATCATCCGGCAGCTGACGTTCGATGGCCTGCTTCAAAAATCGGGCCAGCGGGCTGGGCATCATATGTTCAATCCAACCTATACATTTAATTAGTCCCTATCCGAACGCCCCATCGGTGATTTGGTGCGTTTTGTATGGTTGTTGTTATCGCTTGTTGCATTCGGCCTTTTGCTGGCCGGCTGCACCCAGAGTCCGCCCGCCGCCGGCCAGAATGCCGCGGGCGGCGCTGGCGCTGCCGCCCCGGCGGTGTCGAACCCCGGCCCGCCGGCATCTCCCGGCGCGCCCGTCGTTGCTCCCTCATCGGCCGGCGCCAAGGCCGAGCTGGTGCGCTTGGCCTCGCTGATGAATTCCACCGCGTGGAAAGCGACTTATACGGTTGACATGCAGCTCGCAACTGCGGGGGCCTCCATCTCGAGCATGGGGTTGTATTATGACGGCACGGACCGCGCCCGCAGCGACGTG
>CAYIMK010000174.1:0-2396 GCA_964364595.1 Microcaldota archaeon
GGCGGGCGCCCCCCCCCCCCCCCCCCCCCCCCCCCCCCCGGGGGGGCGCTCCCCCCTCCGCGGTTCGGAATCAGTCTTTTTTCCAGCCGATGAGCCCGGCACATTCCGGGCAGACCAGAAGAAGGCCGGCAGGAGTGTCCGACTCCTTGGGCTCGACCAGCGCGCCGCAGCGGGGGCAATTCACCTTGTTGTCGGTCATGGATATCACGAGTGAAGATGTTCTTCCATCACGCTGGAGGACGCTCCTTCCTGTCCCCTCTTTGGTCATAGCGCGCCCGCAATTCCGGCTCGCCAAGTATGGCATAGGCGGCATTCACGTGCCTCATCTGCTCTCCTGCCGCCGGATTGTTCAAATTGACGTCCGGATGCAGGCGCTTGGCAAGAGCGCGGTAGGCGCTTCTGATTTCATCTTCAGTAGCAGTACGTTCAATTCCCAAAATGTCATACAGCTTGCGCTTGCGGGACGATTCCATGTGCTGTTCCCACACCGCCATGGCCTCGTCTTCGCGCTGGGGCGCGTATTTGAGGAACTCTTCCAATGTGATTTTGGCATATTCCTTGTCATAATCGTCCAACGCTTTGCGCATCTCGTCCATCGCCCGTTCCGCGAAAAGACGGTAGGCCTCTTCCCGGCGCTGCGGCCCGTAGCGGAGCAGCTCTCGCAGGGCCTTTAATTCCGAAACGCTTCCCCGCCCCTCGGCCATGCTTTTCTTGAGCTTGTTCATGTAATACTGGGAAATCAGCTGGTGGGCTTCGGCCTTGCGCTGCGGGGCGTAATCCAGCACGAGCTCAAGCTCGCGGCCGAAGGAGGCCAATCCGCTGGTTGAGAGGATTTTCTGCAATTCGCCCATGTGATAATCCGCAAACCACATATGGGCCTCTTCTTCTTTCTCGGGGGCGCATTTGAGCAGCAATTCAAGGCATTTCTTGGCTTGGGAGACATGGGATTTTTCCAATTGCGTCTCGATTTCAATGAGCAGGATGGCAGCCAGGCGGGCATGGAGCGCGCCCCCATCAGATTGGGCGGCCATGCATTTCGCTGCCCCCGCGAAATCGTCTTTGGCTAGTTTTTGGCCGAACTCCTGCACGAGGCCCTCGTGCGCGTGGGGTGATGAGCTGTTTTGATGGCGATTCTCGTGGCTCGGGTGGATTTCGCCAGTTTGGTGACGGGTTTCGCCCGTTTTGTCTGCTTTTTTTGAGTTTGGCATGTCTAATCCTCGTGATTGGTATGGCTAGGGCGTTTGCGAGTTAAAATACCGGGCGTGGGCTTAATGCCTAGGCCGGTGCGTTATTCCTCGAACAAGCCAAAAACATCAAAAAGCGCCAAAAGCAGTTGGCTCGAGCCAACTGCGGCGGGTGCTCGGGCACCCGCCCGTTCTTTTTTGGTTGTATTTGTCACCACCCTATTAATGCCTCCTGCCGGCCTTTTAGGGCAAGAGCAATTTCAAATAAAACAGAGGGTCCTTCACCTGCTGTTTCGCCTCGTCCGAAGCAAGCATGTCGATTATCATCTGCCTGAATGCGGGCTTTGTTGCTGCCTGGCCGATGAATAGGTTGAGAAGGAACTTGCTGCGCGACGCGCGCTGCAAATTGTAAGAGGTCATGATTTCGGGGCGCAGTTTCGATTCGACAAGCGCGGAATAGGGAGCAAGAGAAGCGGCAGGCAATGGGCCGCTGCCGGGGTTTTTTCCAAGAGCTTCGTTGATGGTATTGGCCGCGAACTGGCCGGAGGAGAGGGCGTTGCCCACTCCCTCGCCCGAGAACGGGTCGACAAGCGAGGCAGCGTCGCCCACCAGCACCCAGCCGTCGCCGGAATTGGGGCGCGCGTGCGAGCCGTTGGGGATAATCCATGCGCCGATGTGGCCCTCCTGTTTCGCGCCCGTGAAGCGGGCGGCGAGTGCGGGGTGCTTGGCGATGGCGTTGAGCAAAATCTTGTTTGGATGCTCATTGCGCTTCTTTATGTCGGAGTTGAGGATGCCCAATCCGACGTTGGCCGTGCCGTCGCCCATGGGGAATATCCAGAAATAGCCGGGCAGAACCTGGTCGATGAAAAACAGCTCGATGTGGTCGCCCAATCCGCCTACTCCGCGCCAGTAGCCGCGCACGCCCATGAATGCGTGCTCGGGCGGCACTCCGGGCAAACCTAAGGAACGGGCCACCACCGAGCCGGCCCCGTCCGCGCCGATAACAACGCGCCCCTTGTAGGTGCGGGCATTGTTGAGCGGGGGGAAGATGGATTCGCGGTCAGCCGACGCGCCGCTGATGCCGATGACATGGCCATCGCCGAAGGCATTGAGCGCCTGATGAACGCCACGACCATTGAGGTCAATCACCTCGACCACAGTTGGGGCGGCCTCCGCACCTTCGCCCCCGATGGCTCGCCGGTGATCGGTTTT
>CAYIMK010000175.1:0-2393 GCA_964364595.1 Microcaldota archaeon
GTGTTCGAGGCCAAACGAGCGAGTGGCCTGATATGTGGTGTCGCTTAACAGCTAAAACCTTCAAGCTTTGCCATTATGAACCTTCTGGACAATAAAAAGCTTTGGATATTATGCGCGTTGTCATTCTCTTCTCCGGCGGCAAGGATTCGGTTTATGCCACCCACGTGTGTCTTTCATGGGGCTGGGAGGCGGAATGGCTCACGCTCCACCCGCAGGAGGATTCGATGATGTTCCACCACCCCAACACGAAGTGGTGCAAACTGCAGGCCAAGGCGGCCGGGATAAAATTGCATGAAATTGAAGTGAAGCACGAAACCGAACTTGCAGATCTCGAAAGAGCAATCAGGCGCTTGCGTGTCGACGGCATCGTGTCGGGCGCTGTCGCGTCCGAATACCAAAAACAAAGAATAGAAATCATCGGCGAGCATTTGGGCCTTCCCACGTTCGCGCCCCTCTGGCACAAAGGGCCGGACATTTTGAAGGAAATGCTGGAACAGATGGAAGTGTATTTTGTGTCGGTATCTGCTGCCAGCCTTGATTCCGCCTGGCTCGGCAAGCGATTTCAACCCGATGATGTGGACCGCCTTCTTGCCATGAAGCCGGCCATCCATCCATTCCTCGAGGGCGGCGAGGGCGAAACGTTTGCCGCCGATGCGCCGTTTTTTAGGAAGAGAATCAGGATTAGTGAATGGGAAAAGAAATGGGAGGGCCAGTCCGGCAAGGCCCTTATAAAAAAAGCGGGATTGGCGAATAAATAACGAGAACGAAAATAAAGAAAAAATAACGAATCTCTACTTCTTGGCCGGCGCGGCCCCTATCGTTTCCAGCCGCTGGATGATCGAGTTCAGCTCGTCGCCGAACACCATCGAAATCTGGAACGAGCTTCTTATGCGGGTGGTGATGGGGATGTCCTTGTTGATGTTGACGATGATGCTCCGGGTGGAATTGGTCATGTCCACCGGCACGTTGGCGCGCAGCTGCAGCGTGTCATTGACGCGGAAGGTGGCCACCTGCCCGTTGGCTGATACGCCGGTCACCATGCCCTGAATCGGGATGTTCATGGAGAGTGGGACGTAGAATGTCGTGGGCAGGATGTCGGAGAGCGGGAAGCTCTTTTCCACGCTCACCACGGTCTGCAAATCGGGCGAGGTGGCGCTGAACTGCTTCTGCTGCAGCAAGCGCAGGTCCTGCGCGATGCCCATCAGCTGCGCCCTGTCGCCGGCCGAGATGCCGGCGCCGGACGTGTTGTTCAGGGAGATGTAGAGCGATGCGGCGCCCAGAAGCAGGGCGATGATGGAGAGGATGAGGGGCAGGGACGAGCCGCCGGAGCCCGAATTGTCGAACGACTGCGAAGAGGACAAATCGGACGAGGACGAGCCGGAGCCCGAAGGAGTCGGGCGCGCCATGAGGCCGGACGGAAGCCGGTTGTAGGTTTCGGATGCCATAACTGCACATGGATGGCTCAAGATTAAAAATGAAACCTTCTTAGAGAAAGCAGAAGCACGAATGAAGAAAAGCGAAAACACAGATGTTGGTGATTTGCATGCCCAAGGTCACATTCAAGAACGACAACCTTACCGTCGAATGCGCAGCCGGTGCCAAGCTGGTGGACGTGTGCGAAAAGAACGGCGCGTCGGTCAACTTCTCCTGCAAAGAGGGCGTCTGCCTCACCTGTCTCGTCAACGTGGTGAGCGGCAGTGAAAACCTCAACGCCATGACCGAGAACGAGAAGAGCACGCTCGAGGCGTTCGGGGCGAAGCCGGACCAGAGGTTGGCTTGCCAGGTCGTGGTCAACGGCGACTGCGTGGTTGAGGCAGTGGGATAAGCTAAACCCTTTCAGCAGTTCGAAGCCATTCGCTGTTTCTTCCCAGCTTTGCGCTCAGGGCGTCTTCTGCCGCCAGCCATACGCTGCCGGAATAGGGCGCAGAAATTTTTGGCTGGACTTTTTTCGCGCTGCACCGAAACGCAAGAGCCGTGATGAGATGCCTGCGCTTGCGCGTGCCGGCATTGTAGCGGCCACGCAGGAAAATGAGATGGATTTGCGCGTCAAGAGAAAGGGAAGAGCGAAGATAAGCCGTCAGAGCGCCCACCGGGTCCTCTCCTTCGTTGATGAGAATGTAGGGCAGCTCGATTTGCTTTCTCCCCCGCTCATCGGTTTTCTCGAGAAAAAGCGCGCGGCCGCTGTCCTCGAAAAAAGCGCAGACAAGGGCCGAGAGTTTCGGCGGAGTGCGGATGGTTCTGCCTGCCATATGACACCCGGCCCTATACCTCCTGCTCAACACCTGCCTAAGTGCCCTCTTTCCACTCTTCGGCATAGGCAATCTGCTCTTTGGTGGGCTTGTCCAGCACAATTCCGCGCGTGGCCAGAATGCGGGCCGCGGTGGCATCATCCA
>CAYIMK010000176.1:0-2376 GCA_964364595.1 Microcaldota archaeon
AAGGTGGAGAGGCCGGCAAAATTCGGCGGAGATGTGGAGATTGCGGACGCGGCCGAACTGCGCTCGCTCTTTTCGGCCGGAAAGCTCCACCCCATGGACCTCAAAACGGCGGTGGGAAGGGAATTGACCAAGATGATTGCGCCTGCGCGCGAGTATTTCGAAAAGCATCCCAAACTGCTGGAACAGGCGCTCTAGAGTTTTGTCTTTTTGGTTTTCCCCTTTTTTGTCTTTTTTCGTTTTTCCCCTTCTTTTTCCATCCGCCTTTTAACTTTTCTATTCTTTTGCTCTGCATATGGCATCCAAATTCCTTCTTGTTGGCTCCGGCGCGCGCGAACACGCAATCGCAGCCGCCCTATGCCGGCGCGAAGACGTGCAGCTTTTCGCATTCATGTCGGCCCGCAACCCCGGAATTGAGGCATTGTGCAAAAGTTCGGGCGGCGAGGCAACTGTAGGCGACATCCACCACCCGGCCAAAGTCGGTGACTGGGCCAAGGCGAAAGGCGTTGAACTGGCTTTTCCCTCGCCAGATGCGGTGCTGGCTGCCGGCGTGTGCGACGAGCTGGCCAAGTTCCATATTCCTCTTGCCGCGCCATTGCGGGCGGCGGCGCGCATTGAATGGGACAAATCTTTCCTGCGCCAGCTCATGGACAAGGGGCGCGTGCCCGGATGCCCCAAGAACGGGTTCTTCCGCTCAACAGACGAGCTGAACGGGTTCATCGACTCTTTGGGCGGGCAGGTGGCGGTCAAGCCGGTTGGGCTCACCGGAGGAAAAGGCGTGGCGGTGGTCGGCTTCCAGCTCAAGGATGGCGAGGCGGCCAAGGCATACGCGCGCGAGGTGCTCACCCAGCGCATAGGCGGCGACGGAGTGGTGATTGAGCAGAAGCTCATCGGCGAGGAATTCACGCTCCAGGCATTCTGCGACGGCCGCAAATTACTGCCCATGCCGGCCGTGCAGGACCACAAACGGGCGAACGCGGGCGACGCGGGGCCGAACACGGGCGGAATGGGCTCTTACACGTCGGACGGCTTCCTCCTGCCTTTCATGACGCAGACGGATTATGACGAGGCGCTCAACATATTGCAGAAAATCACGCGCATTTTGGAATTGGAGTCCAACATCCGCTTCTCTGGCGTGATGTACGGCCAGTTCATGGCCACGGCGCAGGGGCCTTATCTGATTGAAATAAATGCGCGCTTCGGAGACCCGGAGGCCCTTAATGTGCTGGCGCTGCTCAAGACGCCGCTGGCCGAGGTGTTCGAGGCCATAGCCGAGCGCCGCCTGGGCAAGCTGGAGCTGGAATGGGAGAAGAAGGCGACTGTGGTCAAGTATCTGGTGCCTGAAGGTTATCCGGGCAAGGCGGTGCCGGCGTCGAAATTGACAATTGACGAGAAGAAGTTGAAAGCATCCAAGGCCGAACTCTTCTTCGCATCCGTTGACCAGCGCGAGGATGGGCTGCATACGGCCTCCAGCCGCGCGATTGCCAGCTTGGGCGTTGGCAAAACGATTGATGAGGCGGAAAAGCACGCCGAAGCCGGATGCACGGCAGTGTCTGGGGCGGTGTGGCACCGCTCGGATATAGGGACGGCGGCGCTGATTCAGAAGAAAGTGGAGCACATGGAGAAATTGAGGAAAAGGTAAAGCGGTGGATCGCTAACGGCCTATTCTTCTTTTGAAAAAAATCTATTCTTCTTTTGAGAATCTCTCGAACAGCTCTTCCGCCCGCTCGGGCTTGAGACCGGCCGCGCCCGCCTGCTCGCGCAATAATGCCATGCCCAATTCCAGCGGCGTGGCGCGGTTGAACCTCTCCTCTTTGAGCTGCGCAAGCCCTGCCGCGAGGTTGGCGCCGTCCAGCTGGTTGTCGATGGAGAGGAATGCCTGCCCGCCGGCGTCGAGGCCCGACAAGTCGAGGTCTGATGCGCTGGAGGCGAGCGTGCCGATGAGGCGGATGCGCAGGATGGGCTTGTCGGCCCATTTGCGGCAGAGTTGGGCGGTGATTTCTTTTTGTGCGGCAGCCCGCACGACTGAGGGCTGGGCTTTTTCGAACCTGAGTTCAGACACTTCGAACGGGCGGGTGGTGATGGGGATGAATGAAGCGCGCTGGGCGGCCGGGGCGAGCGTGTCAATCAGATAATACCCTTTTCCAGTTTTTTCCTCGTCCTTCATCTGAGTCATCACCGTGGAGCCGGGCAGCAGGAGCTTGCCACCCATCAGCTCGCGGCGCGCATGGATGTGGCCGCACAAATAGTAGTCATAGCCGGCCGGCAAATCGTCGAGGATTCGCGCAACCCTGCGAAGCGCGGTCGCCACGTCCTGCGGAGTCTGCATGGCGTCGTTGCCGAGGTCGATCCGGAGTGTGAATGCTGTTGCCTTGGCCA
>CAYIMK010000177.1:0-2354 GCA_964364595.1 Microcaldota archaeon
AAGGCCGTCGGTGCGCCACAGCGAAGCCTCCCAAGAGGCTTCGGTGCCCCAAGGCGCCTGAAGGCGCCTTGCGGACGGCTCCCCAGAGCCGTTGCGCGTCTTCCTGACCCTCCCCCCATCTCATAACTCAAACTCGGTCGAGCGTGCGCTTGAGCGCCCGTCTAATCTATTTTTTTCCCTCTCCCCTCCAAACCGTTTCCTCGACGCCCGCCTTCATGTTCTCGAACCGCGCGCGGGCAAAGAAATAGCTTCCCAACCTATTGATGTAGGGCAGGATGTGCTTTTTGGACGGCACGTCGTTTCCTTCCACCCGCCGCTCCACGCGCCGGCACACGGTGCGGGCATGATGAAGAGACGCGGCGAGCGGGCAGCCGCCGGGCAAAATGAAATTTTCCAAAGCCGGCATCTCGGAATCCATTCCGTCAATCCATCCTTCCAGCCGCTTGAGCTTGTGCTCGAAAGCAGACGCCTTCTCGGCCGGCCAGTAGCCGCACAAACATGAGCCGGCCTCGAAAAGGTCGGCCTGAATCGTCTCGAGCTGCTCGTCCAACCCTTTCTTGGGGTCTGCGGCCGCGCGCACCAGCCCGAGAACGGAATTCAATTCGTCCAGCAGACCGACTGCTTCGAAAATCGGCTCGCTTTTGCGCGCCCGCCTGCCGCCCGGCAGTCCGCTGTCTCCCGCATCCCCCTTGCCCGTATATGATTTGCCACCCATAGACGATGGAGAGCCGTTCATGGCTTATAAGCCTGACGCCCCTATTCCCGTCAATGAAATGCCCCTACTGCTCCCACGCCGCCTCGTCAGTGGTGGATTCGCGCGACACGTCCGACGGGCGCATCCGCCGGCGGCGCGAATGCCTCAAGTGCCAAAAGCGCTTCACCACCTACGAGGGCGTGGAGCTCGAGGAGCTCTATGTCATCAAGCGCACGCAAGGCCGCGAGCCGTTCGAGCGGCACAAGCTGGCGGCCGGCATATTGCGCGCCTGCGCCAAGCGGCCCGTTCCGCGCGAGGCCATAGACAAAATCGTGGATGCGGTGGAGCAGCGTTTGCGCAAGAGCCCCAAGCGCGAAATCCTCACCTCGCGCATCGGCGAAATGGTGATGGAGCGCTTGCGCAAGGTGGACCAGGTGGCCTATGTGCGCTTCGCCTCGGTGTACGAGTCGTTCATCGACATCGCCTCGTTCGAGAAGGCGCTTCGCACGCTGAAAAAGAAAAAATAAAATAAAAAATAAACAAAAGAAAAATAAACAGTATCTGCCCGGTGTTTCGCCCATGTCTTCGCAAAATTCGCTTTTCCGCTTCCCCGCCCTCGACCCCATAATTTCCATAGTGCTCATGTTCGCGCTCACGCAGGCGCTGGCTCTCTCGGCCGGAATTCTTCTCATCAACGCCGCCGTGCAGAATCCGTCTGTGAATGCCGTATCGGTTGCTCCGATGCCGGCCGAGCCCGAGAACCCTCTCAACGCGGTGGTGTTCATCGCCTACGTTCTGGCCGGCGCGGGCGCCGCTCTGCTCGCCATCCGCTTCCTGCGCGGCCGCATGGCCTTCCGCCTGCTGGAATTCGCCATGCTCTCGGCTTCGGTATCAGTGCTCTTCCTCGCCTTCTTCATCGGCCTCGCGCACGTCGATTTCCTCGTGGCGGTCAGCGTGTCGGGGGGATTGGGCCTGCTCTTCGCGCTTGTCAAGTTCTTTTTCAAGGGGTTGAAAAACACGGCCGCCATCCTCTCTTCGGCCGGCGTGGGCGCGCTGTTCGGTTTCTCCATGGGCTTCTGGCCGGCGATGCTCTTCATCGTCGCCCTCTCGCTCTATGACTACGTCGCGGTGTTCAAGACGCGGCACATGCTGGCGCTGGCCCAGCATCTTGGCGCGCGGGAACTGTCATTCACCATCACGGCAGAGAAAAAAGAGGAGGAAAAGAAATTTGTCCCGCCAGTAAAATCTTCGGTTTCGCGTATTCAATCCTCTCTCCCGCAATATTCGGCTCCTTCCCCTTCTCCCTCTCCCGCGACAAAACCTTCCCCGTCCTCCGGCGTCGACCGCCTCGACTTGGGCTCGGGCGATTTGGCCATCCCTGCCATGCTGGCCGTCTCCACCTATGGCATGGCGGGCCTTGGCGGCTCATTGGCTGTTACGGCCGGCAGCACCGTCTCCCTTTACGTGCTGCTCAAATTCGTGCTGGAGAAAAGAGTGGCCCTGCCCGCGCTTCCGCCGATTTGCATGGGGGCATTGTGCGCGTTGCTGATTTTCCTTCTGGCAAGAATTGCGGCTTAAGCTAATGGAAATGAAAAACAAAACAAGAAAATCAGCTTCGCCGAAGAGCGCCCTCTGCTTCATCGGTGAGCCGATGAAGTCT
>CAYIMK010000178.1:0-2346 GCA_964364595.1 Microcaldota archaeon
ATTGTGTGGGCCTATCCGCGCGGCATGCACGTGAAAGACGAGAAAGACCCGGCAACTGTTGCCTACGCTGCCCGCTGCGCCCTCGAATTGGGGGCAGATATAGTGAAAGTGAATTACACCGGCTCAACCGAATCCTTCAAGCAGGTCGTTTCGGCCGCGCAGCGCTGCAAAGTGATTTCTGCCGGCGGCTCGAAACAGGGCGATGACGAATTCATCGCCAAGGCGAAAGAAGTGATGAATGCCGGCGCGGTCGGATTTGCCGTCGGAAGAAACGTGTGGCAGAACGACCGGCCTCTGGAGCTGGCGGCCAAATTGAAGAAAGTGGTGTTCGGGAAATAGAGGGCTGCGCCGGCTCCCTGCCTCCCGAGTAGATTCGGCTCACCAATTTCAGGCAGCATTCTCTGCCACCGCCCCTGTCATCACCCTCCGAACCGTTGCAGATGCCTTCTCTTTTGGGGCTGGATTCCAGCCATCTCCCGGGTCGCAGCATAACCCGCCCGAGCGCTGCATTCGGAGCACGTCAATCTGCCTGTCGATGGATTCAAAGCGCCTGTTCCAGTCTTCATTCCAGACCAGCAAGCCAACCACGGCATCATGGCGCCCCACACTCCCGCGCATATTCTCGAACTCTTGGGTGTATCGCTCGACCATCCGGTTGCGCTCCTTATCGAGATTTTGCAACCGCTCCTCCACTCCCTGGTGGTCAAGCAACCCTGCATGCCTGATAAAGGCCAGGCCTGCCTGAATTCTGCGTCGCCACGACCCCACGGAGCGCATCGCTATTTCCAGTTTTTTGGCTAATCGTTTTCATATCTTCCACCTCATCCTAACCCTTGCCGCTCCGAGAAGATATATCTGTTTGAATAATATTCAAACAACTGACAAAAGTATTATAAATATCTGAATATCATTCAATAATATGAAAAACATCGAGGAAAAGCTCATCGAGCAGCTCAAAGCCGGCAAGTGCGCCCCCCAAATCGCCCAACTCGCCCGCTCACTCAAAGAGCCGGCCACCACCATCCACTACAATATCCATCGCATGCAGAAAGAAGGCAAGATTAAGGCCTGTCATGCGGTCTTCGACCACGCGAAAATCGGCCAGCCCATGTGCACTTATGTGCTCATCACCCTCTCGCCGGACGAATACGCCGACCCGGAGCGCATCGCTGCCGAATTGGCCAAGCACCCGCAAATCGAGAGCGTGGACATCATCACCGGGGATTGGGAGATGCTGCTCAAGGTGCGCACCGCCGGCATGGATGAATACTATGCGCTCGTAAAATCGGTGCTCTCCAAGAAGGGAATCAACAAAATCAAGAGCCTGCAGTCCATGAAGCAGCTCAAGAGCGAGTTCATCCCGATGTGAGGTGGCCGAACTGTTCGAAGCTCATATTGTTTCTTATTCTTTCATCCCGTTCTCCCTCTAGTGATTCCCATGAAATCCCCCGCACCGCCCTCCCAGAAAGCCGCCACTCCATCCGCATCTTCCCTCTCCTCCATGCCCACGCTGCACGCCCATCTCAAATCCCTGCCGTCCGATTGGCGAAACTCATCGAGGCATTTGCCAACATCTCCATGGACATGCAAACCCAGTTCCCAAAATATTTGTCCGGCGTGGCTGGCGACAAGAACAAATACGGCGAAGCAGTGGCGAAACTGGACCAGTGGGCCAACGGCCATCTGTGCGACACTCTCATCAAGACCGGCCTTGTGCGCACCATTCATTCCGAAGAGTTGGGCGAGCCCATCTACTTCAACGACACCGCCCCCTTCGTCGTCACGCTCGACCCGCTCGACGGCTCCTCCAACATCATCACCAACAACTCTTTCGGCATCATCATGGGCATCTTTCGCGATGATTTGCCCCAAACTGGCCGAAAGCTCACCGCCTCTGTCTACAAGCTCTACGGGCCGGTGAACACGCTGGTGTATTCGGTCGGCAACGGCGCCGGGGTGCACGAATTCGTCAAGCACTATTTCGACGACAGCCATTCCGACTTCCTGCTTTTGCACGAGAGCATGAAGCTGCCGGCACGGGGCGAAGTGTTCGGCATCGGAGCCGACCCCCTCTCATGGGACCCCAAGTTCATGACATTTGCAAAAGACCTCTTCCGCCGCGAGAAGTTGAAAGTGCGCTACTGCGGCTCTTTTGTGGGCGATTTCTCGCAGGTGCTGCACAAGGGCGGCTTCTTTTCCTATCCGGCCACAATCAAAAACCCGCATGGCAAATTCCGCCTCTATTACGAGTGCATCCCGCTTGGCTTCTTGTGCGAGGAGGCCGGCGGCGCCACATGGGACGGCAGCGTGTCCGGCTCGTCGGTGCTGGACCGCATCGACAACGAC
>CAYIMK010000179.1:0-2333 GCA_964364595.1 Microcaldota archaeon
TTCCGGCTGCTTGCAGCGGGATTTATTTTTGCCGCTCGCGCGCAGGGCCGCTGCCGCCGAAAAATCCCATGATTGACTCTATAATCCCTTTGCCATTTTTGGGGGTGGAAACTATGGCATCTTCGCCATTTTTTTTGGCGGCTTCTCCTCCGGCCTTTTCGCCTTCTTCCCCCTGCGCGGGCCATGCTTTTCCGTCCAGTATGCTCTCCGTTTCACCCAGTTCCCGAATTGATTCGAGCAATGCCGATTTCTCCACTCCTTCGAGCCGGGCCTTCGTTTGCTTCATCCTCTCCGCCCGTTCCCATTCCTTCCCGTCCGCTTCCGCCGTCTTCCCGAGTTCGGTGAGCCTCAGGGCCGCCTTCCGCGCTTCCGGCGAGCGCTCCGACAGATAGGCCAGAGCGGGCGAGCCTGCCCCGAGCGCGGGCGGAACGGCGGGCTGGGACGAAATGAATGCGAGAAGGAACTCCCTCCTTGCCGCGACTTCCTGCCTGAAGCCGGTGCAATCCACTCCGAAGTGCCTCAGCCGCTGCTCGCTTTGCCCGGTCATCTCGTGAAGCTGGGCGGCTGATTTCGAGCCCAGCCCGGATTTCTGCAAAAAGGCGGCCATGGATTCCGCGTCCTGCGCCGGAATCTGCGGGAAGCCGGGCAGCCCCGGCCCCTCCTCCAGCATTTTCCCCAGAAGCGCGGCCATTGGCATGGACTTGAGAGACTGGGCGTGCCCGGACCACATATCGGCCAGCATTCCGTCCAGTTGCGCTTTCTCGTCATGCCGGCCGACCATCTGCTGGTCTGGCGGAGGCTCGTTTTCCAGCTGTTCCAGGTCCGACAGCTGCGCGGATGCGGCTCGCCTCGCCCGCTCGACCTGCGCCCTTTTCCTCGAGAGAAGATCGTCAATCGTCTCCAGCCTCGCGCCCATCTCCAGCAGTTCGTAGAATTCCCCGGCCTCGAGCTCGGCCTCCTCCACGTGGTTCATCCTCAGGTGCTTGACGATTATGGCCATCTTCTTTCCGTGCCCGAACGTGATGTGCTTTTGCCCGTATTCCGGCACCAGCCCCTGCTCGAACCTGTTCAGGTCCTTGGATTTGCGCCTGATTTTTCGCGAGAACTTGACCTTGGTGTAGAAGGCGGCATGCTCTTTCTGGCTCCTTTGGCTGCTGACTTCCCGTATCTCTTCAATCAGGCCGGCAAGGTCGGCGCAGACATCGAGCAGGAAGCTGAAATCCGGGCCGCCGGCAGCGGTGAGCGTCGCCTCAATCCGCCGCTTCTCCCCCGCCAGGGAGCGGATATCCTCCTTGGAATCTTCCATGCAATGCCGCTGAAATTCTTTTTGGCGCCAAACGCCGTCAGAATACACCCAAGTTCAACTTAAAAAATAAGCCGCCCCGGCCTTGGCTTAGCCAAAAAAGTAATAGTTTGCCATACTTCTGAGGTTAAACGCCTAACAAGATAGAAGTTTAGGCCGGTCTTTTCTCAGATATTGCGCCTCCCTGCGTCGGCAACTCGAAAAAGAAGGTCAGAGTTTCTTTTTTTGAATTTGGGTCAGCACAAATGAACCCCCGGCTCGAATACCACTTAACCGTCTCTGGCCGCCGGTTTGAATGGACGGCAAGATGGGTGCAACCCAGTTTAAGGGTCAGGTCAAGAGCGTTTTTGATGGCATGTTTAAGCAAAAGACTGCCGCCCCCATTCCCTTCTTTGGTTTTATCGGTCGCCAATCTTCCGATAAGCAGGGCCGGGAATTGGTTGGGGAGGTCTTTGGGGTAGTCCTTTCGCTTGAGCCCCTGGAATACTACCTCATCATCTATCCTCACGGCACCTGTGCTTAGCGCAGAATAAGAAATCAGCTCGCCGGTTGCTTTGTCAATCAGTAAATATGTTATGCCCAGTTTCAGCCCCATATAGTGAAAGGCATCCGTATTGAGAAATTCGTTGAGTTCATCATCTATTGATTTGAACTTCGTAATAATCCCCCGGTGTTTTTCATCCAATATTTCCAATAGGGTATTCTCAACAGTATAGCGATTTGCGCCGCCCAAGCAGACACCCGGCTTAGAGAGAGGCCGCCCAGTTAAGTTTTCGGGCTTCGGCCACCATTTTATCCCGGCTCGAGTTGGGCTTGCCGATGCTATCCAAGAACGTGCGAGCTTCGACCGCGCTCAACTCAATTACATACTTGATAGCTTTTGCCATGATACCACTCTCGTTAGATAAGCCAAACTGGCCAACCCATTTAAGCATATTGATTGTAATCGTGGGAAAATATAAACCCACGTGTGTTATCGCCAAGTCGGCAGAGAAATCAGCTTCGCCTTGCAGGCGAAGTCTCGGCAACT
>CAYIMK010000180.1:0-2239 GCA_964364595.1 Microcaldota archaeon
GGCGGGCCAACAAGGCCTTCCACGCGCGCCGCCACGTCGGCCGCTGGCGTGATTTCCACGAAGCGCTCCGGGTCGAACCCCATGCGCCGCGCCGCACTGGCCATGTCCATCGTCCGCTCGAGCCCTTTTTGCAGTTCTTCGAAATATTTCTCCATTTCGGGAGAGGCGGGCGGGGGCTTTGGCTGGCTCGTTGCATCGGGCTTGGGGGGGGAGGCGGATGAGGAAGAGGCGGAAGAAGACGAGGACTGCGGGGGGGAGGCCGAAGATGCGGAGGCGGAAGAGGCGGGCGGGGCTAAGGCCGAAGAATCCGGCGCGGAGGCGGCGGGAGAAGAATTCGACGCGGGCGAGGCGGCGGGCCTGTGGATTATTTTCTCCGCTATCTTGCGGGCAAAGCCGCCGGGTGAGGAGGGAAGAGGCGAAGATGAGAGCAAGGCGGATATATTCAGTGGCACGCGGACTGGCGGTTCTTTTTGGGTGGATGGAGGAACACCGCTCATATCTTCTCCTCCATGAAGTTGAGGCTGGACAATTGCATTTTTTTCAGCTCCAGCACAGGCACGATGCCGGGCGTTGGCACGTGGCCCATGCGCACCTGGAATTCGGTGCGGTCCTGGAACGTGCCGGAATTGAGGATGAGCGTGCCGCGGTATTTCATGGCGCCGTTCTTGTGCAAGTGGCCCATGTGCATGACGTCCGGCTCGTCCGCAATCAGCATGTAGTCGCGCCGCTCTGGCACAATCGGATTCTCGCCGTAGACTGGGGAGAGGTGGCGGCGGATGAGCATCTCCTTCATGGCCGTTTCGGGGCGCGTGTAGGACAGCCCAGGCATGTTGGCAATCATGGAGTCCATGGAGGTGCCGTGGTAGACGAGGTGCTTGAGGGCCTCGATGTCCACCATGGCAGGCGAGCCGATTTTCTTCACGTCCGATTTCACCAGCTCTAGAGGGAGAATGGGCTGCGGCTCGCCGCGGCGCACGGCATCATGGTTGCCGGGCGAGACGATGACTTCCACCCAGTCGGGCAGGGCCTCCACAAGCTCGTCGAAGGCCGCATACTGCTCGAAGATGTCTGTGATTGACAGCTCTTTTTCCTGTGTTGGATAGACGCCAATTCCGTCCACCACGTCGCCGGCGATGACGATGTATTTGACCTTGCCGGCCAAATCCGGGCGGCCCTCCTCGCCCCACAGCCAGCGGATGAAGCGCTTGAAATTCTTTTCCAGGAACAATTTGCTGCCGATGTGCAAATCCGAGAGATATACGATGGCCAAATCCTCCATGGCGTCGGGCGGGGTGCGGATGACCGGCAGGTCGGGCCAGGTGATGTCCTTGACCGAGAAGAAATTCGGGCCCATGCGGCCGTCCAGCGCCACCACGTCGTCGCGCAGAAGCGTCTTGGCTTTTTCGAACGAGCGCTCTCTGCTTGAGAGGATGGCCTTGGCCTGCCCCTGCGGGTCCTCGAACTCTATGAAGAGGTTGCCGTTCTTGGTGATGCGCCGCTCGCTCACCATGGCGATGACGCGCACGTCCTTGCCCATCTGCTGCGAGAGCTGGTCTGTGCGCACCCGCGGGAGATTTGTCTGGTGCTGCTCCAAAATCGCGCCGAGGCGGGTGAAGCGGTCGTTGAAATAGGCGACGAAATTCTCCAAGCTGCCCACGCAGCGCGACTGGCCGGACACGTCGCTGATGTCTCGGATTTTGATGCGGGGGGCGAAGTCCTTGGCGATTGGATGGAAGGCGGGAACGCGCGCCACTTCGGCCTCTTTTTTTTGCTCGCTCGGGTTTTCTGGCTCCGGCTTGTCCGGCTCTGTTTTCTTTCCTTCTTCATGTGACGCGGCCGTATGGTCTTTATGCACCGGGTCTGGCTCGGGCAGTTTCGCGCTCTCAGCCAAGCTGGCCTGCACATCGTCAAGCCCCAAAATCGGAGATGGGCTGGTGAGAAGCCGCTCGAGGCTTTCGGCCCCGATGGCGCGTATGGCCAGAAACGATTCGGCCTCAAGCGAGATGCGCTTGCCGGCCGATCGCAGGCGGTCTAAATCCTGCTGCATCGACGGTTACCTCCGCTCAGCGGGCCGCAAGGGACCGCCTCATGTGGGATAAGATAGAATAGGGAGGAAGAGGATAAAAATAGAGAGGGAAGGTGGAAGAAAAATGAGAAAAATGCTCGAGGGCGCCCGAGCGCCCTCGGGCGCGCGCCGCGCGGCGCGCCCCGCCCTTTTAATTTTTTATTTATTTTTGGG
>CAYIMK010000181.1:0-2228 GCA_964364595.1 Microcaldota archaeon
AAAACCACAACCCCGCCAAAAAAAAAAAAACGGCCCCCCGGGCCCGCCCGGCGGCGCCCCGGGGCAGGGGCCCGAGCCCCTGCCCCGTATTTGTTTTCTTTTGCTTTTTGTTTTCTTTTTTGCCATTTCTTTTCTTTTTTGTTTTTTGCCATTTTCTTTTCCTTCTCACGACTGGCGGTTGGTTTTTAAACCTCTTTCCCGAACGCCTCCCGTGCGAGGGTGATGGGTTGGACCTCAGTAATATCAACATCCGATATATCACCTACGGCCTCCTGGGCCTCGGGATAATCGGCTCGGTCGGCTCGTTCACGGCCGCCAACAGCACCGTGATGGCCCCCCTTCTGGCCGTCGTCTACATGTTCGGCGCAGCCATGGCGGTCATCACATTCAAATACGGCTATTTCCTCTTCCCCCTCATCACCCAGAAGACGCGGGTGGTGCAAATCATGCAGGACGGCTTCGAAATCCCCCCCGCGCAGGACGTCATCCTCAAGAGTTCGGGCGGGCTCTACTACGCCTCCGCGTACCTTGGCGTGAAAATCTACGAATCCACATCGGAAAAAACACCCGAGGAAAATGTCGTCTACTCCGAGTACTTCGAGCGTGCCATCTCATCTGTGCGCTACCCGGTCAAGTTCGCCATGATGGTCAGCGTGCTGGACCTGTCCAAGGAGCGCCTCAAGTGGGAAACGCGGCTGGCCGAGGCGCGCCTCAAACTGGCCCGCGAGCGCGAGAAGCCGGACCCCGACGTGCTCAAAATCGACCGCTTCGAAAAAGAGGTCGGCATGAGCGAGCAGCAAATCCAGCGCCTGGTCTCGGGCTTCAAGCCCATGGGCGCCCTCACCTACATGATGACGACGGCGACCGGCCTCTCCAAGGAGGCGGCCACCGCGGCCGCCAAGACGCAGGCCAACGAGCTGAAGGCCACCATCTCCAATGCCCTCAACGTGGAGGTGGCGATGCTGCAGGGCGAGGAGATGCTCCGCTGCTTCGACTGGGAGCGGTTCGTGCCTCCCTCGGCCGAGGCCATGGAGAACGCAGTGCTGTAGAAAGAACGCGGCGCTCCAGAAAGAACGCGGCGCTCCAGGGCGAAAGAATCATCGCGGGGCTCGCAGGGCGGGGTCGCCCGGGTCGAAAATCAAAATCATTCTCATCTGTGGTGCGCATGGGCCGTCTGTCCTATCAGGTTACCAACAACAAGGCGCTCTCGCGCCGCAACTTCTACGTGCGCCCCCCCGAGCCGCCGGCCGAGTTCCTCATCAACGACCCCGACGACTCCATCTTCGTGGGCTACACGAAACTCTTTCACGTGCCCTTCTCATGGACTTTTCGGCGCATCACCAATCCGCACATCGCCGTGGTGGGCATCACCGGCGCGGGCAAATCCTATTTCGTCAAGACGTTTCTGACGCGCTGCAATTTCATCTGGGGCACCAACGCCTTCATCATCGACTGGGCGGGCGAATACAAGGACTGGGTGAAGCAGGCGGGCGGCAAGGTCATAGCGCTGGGCCGCGGCAGCTACATCAACCTCCTCGATTTGGGCGGCATGAAGCCGAACGACCGCGTAAAGCAAATCATCCGCACGCTCGACATCCTCACCGACATCGGCCGCTATCCGGAGCAGAAACGGCTCACCGAGCAGGCCATAGAAAAGGCCTACGTGTCGGCCAAGTTCAAGCTCGATTCCAAAGTGCAGAAGGACACCCTCGGCCGCCCTCTCAAGCCCCCAACCCTGCGCGACGTGCAGCGCATCCTCGAGGAGATGATTGAGGCCGGCTCATACGAGTTCCCGGCTGAATTGGAGAATGCCGTCTACCGCATCAAGCAGTTCACGCGCGAGGGCGAGGACTACTTCGCGCAGCCCTCCACAATCAACCTCGACGCCCTCACCGGCGCGGGCCTGGTGGACCTCGACCTCTCCGGCCTGCCGGACGAGGTGTTCCGCGCCCTTGCCGGCCTGTCCATGCTTCAGTTCATCAAGGAGAAAATGCGCGAGGAGGGCTGGTCGCCCACCGCGGGGCTGAAACTCATCGTTGTGCTGGACGAGGCGTGGAAAATCGCCAAAGACGAGAACTCGGACGCGGTGATGATTGTCCGCGAGGGGCGCAAGTATTCGTTCGGCCTGCTCGTCGCCAGCCAGAACCCGACCGACATATCGGAAGCCATCTTCTCCAACGTGGGCACGACGTTCATTTTGCGCGTGAAATTCGAGCGCTTCCTCGACT
>CAYIMK010000182.1:0-2218 GCA_964364595.1 Microcaldota archaeon
GGCTGCTCGCCCAAGGCCCCCATCTGCGCCTCGATGCGGCCCGTTTCCGCATCCAGTTTGGAGAGATGCTCGACATCCTTGTGCGCCTTTTTGGAGCTTTCGGCCGTCTCCTTCATTTTCTTCTCCAAAGCGGAAATAACGCGCTCCCGCTCCTCTTTCAGCTTCATCCGCTTCTGCTCGTCCAGCGGCGTGCCGCATACCGGACAAAGGGAGACGGGGCCAGCCCCGCCAGCGCCCGGCGCGCCCGCTCCGGCATGCGCATGTGTTGTTTTCACTTCAAGCGCCAGGCGCACCTTTTGCGCGTCCTTGCATTCGGCCTCGAGGCGGGCCGCCTCCTGCACCGCATCCGCCAGCACCGCCTGGGCCGCCTTGAGGGCAGTGCGCACGGCTTCGATGTCTTTGTAGTGCGGACTGAGCATTTGCTTCTGCTTTTCTCCCAAGCCCGCCCTCTTTTCGGCCCGCGCCTTTCCATCCCGAATCCGCTCGCCAAGCCGCCCCGCAAGGCGGCTTTCCTCGCCAACCGCGGCGGTCGCCTCCCTGATTTTCTGCTCAAGTCCCTTTCTTTCGCCGGCCAGCATGGCCAGCTTTTTCTCCACCTCGTCCAAAGAGGGCAGGCCGGCCATGGCAGTCATCATCCTCTCGCCGGCCGAAATAGTGCCTGCCGCCTTCTGCAGCCGTCCGAGCAATTCCTCGCTTTTTTTCTTCAGCTTCTCAAGGCGCTCCCATTCCGCCTGCACAGCCGCCATTTCCATCGCCGCGGCCGCGCTCTCCTCGCGCCGCGCAGCAAGCTCTTTTTTGCCCTCGTCAAGGCGCCGCGTC
Source organism: Microcaldota archaeon (assembly GCA_964364595.1). Lineage (GTDB taxonomy): Archaea > Micrarchaeota > Micrarchaeia > Anstonellales > Anstonellaceae > CAIXYX01. The sequence continues at coordinate 820 of CAYIMK010000182.1, forward strand.
CGCTCGGCAAGCATTTTCTTCTCGGTATCAAGCTTTTCGGCCGGCGCGCCCGATTCCAATATGGCCGCCCTCTCTTTCAGCCGGTTGTGCTCGGCCGTCGCGCCCGTGCGCGCCTGCTCGAAGCGGTCGAGGCCCAGGAGGCGGTCCAATTCTGCCTTGCGCGCCCCCGGCGCCAAGGTCAGCCAGGCGTCGAGGCGGTTCTGCTCGGCATAAGCCGCGCGCGAGAAGAGGTCATATGAAATGCCCAAGAGCTTCTCGACCTCGTCGCTCACGGCGCGCGGGCCTTTCTGCACCATCTTGCCGTCGGCATACAGCCACGCCTGTGAGGTGCCCAATTCGCGGCGTATTTTGTAAACATGGCCCGGGGCGGAATGGCCCTCCGCGTTCCTCTCCCCATCATTCTCGTCGTCCCATTCCACTTCAACGGCCGTCGTCTGGCCCGGATGGCGGAAGTTCGCCACCTCCTCGATCTTGACCTCGCGGCGGCCAAGTTTGGGATAAGTGCCGTAAAGCGCGAAGCAGAGTGCGTCCACAACCGAGGATTTTCCCGCGCCCATCTGGCCCACGATGAGGTTGGCGCCACGCGTAAGCGGTATAGTCGTCTTGGCGTGCGAGCGCCAATGGGTAAGCGTGATGGAGCGCAGCATCGAGAAGACGATATGGTTAGAAGACTAATAAAATGAGGGGAAGGGCCTTTCCGTTCGTTGGGGTTTTACAGCCGGTCCATCTGCTTCGGCCCTTCGGACCGAAGTCTGGACCGCCTACAGGCGGTCCATGTTTTCTATTTCGCAAGAAGACACATTCGGCAGGGCCGCGACTTTCTTCTCAATCTCTTCCAGCCCAGCGCCGTCCTCCATGATAAAGAGCACGACAATCGCCTTCATGCCGAACGCGATGTCCATCTCCGAGATTTTGGCGCTCTTGACAGCGCCGCCCGTCTCGTTCTTGAGCGTGTCCATAATCACCTGCTTCAATTCGGCAAAGCCCTCCATGTTCTCGGGCATTGCGCGCAGGGTTACGGCGACTTCTCCCATAGGATTCACCTAAAAAAGAATTAAGGCCCGGCCAGTCCGCTTGGCGTGCGGTACGGGTTGGAAATCTGCCGGCAGTGCTTGCAGCGCACAATCATCCCGTCGCCGTCGGGCGCCGGGAATTCGGCATAGGCGCGCGTCTGCACGCCGCACGTGGAGCAATTCTTGAGCATTCATACACCTTCCTAACATTATCCTCTCTAAGGAGATAACAGACTAATTATGGTTCGAAAGATTTAATAGGCCGACGATGAGTCCGCCGGTATCGGGAGGAGAGACAATCTGGAGCCATGCGCAGGAGGATTTCGGATGCTCATCGCCAAGTCGGCAGAGAAATCTGCTTCGTCCTGCGGACGAAGTCCCGGCAA
>CAYIMK010000183.1:0-1269 GCA_964364595.1 Microcaldota archaeon
CGGCCCGCGGAACCGGCGGAAAGCGCCACAAGAATTCCGACAAGCGCCTCGTCCACTTCGGACAGCCCCCCACCAACCCCAAACTGGGTGAGAAGGACGTGCGCCTTGTGAAAGAGGTGCGCGGCGGCGGGCACAAGCAGAAGCTCAAGACTATTGCTTACATGAACCTGCTCATGCCCACCGGCATGAAGAAGGTCAAGATGCGCAACGTCACAGAGACGCCTGACAACCGCCACCACGCGCGCCAGAACATCCTCACGCTGGGCGCGATTGTTGACACCGAGGCCGGCAAGGCCAAGGTCACCAACCGCCCCGGCCAGGACGGCGTTGTCAACGGCATTCTGGTGAAGTAGGATTTTGTCCATGCTCGCTGCTCTTCTGGTTCGCAGCAAGACTTCTTTTTCTTTCGCTTTAGCCGAATTGAGAAAAAGAAAAATTGAGGCCACGATTGTTGATGCGGCGGCAGTCCATTCACTTCACCACCTCGAAATGGCGGCAGAGCTGGCCAAGAAAAGTTTGGCGGACGGGACGGCCGTCTCAGCCCGTTTGGAAATGGAATTTCTTTTGTGGCTGGGCCAGAGCTCGCACGTGGAGGAGGCGATAAGGCGGGCCGGCGCAAAGGACGGCGAGGCGGCTTGGCTGGTTTTGTTTGATGAGGAAAGGCGAGAAGGGGATGAAAAAATCAAACAGCTTGCCGGAGAGCTGAAGCTCGAAATAATGAAAGAAGAAGAAAAACAGAAGACATATCCGCGTGCCCTTCATTTCTGGAGAGTGAAAAACGAGAATCTTCTTTTTGAGCAGATGGCCCTCTGCCGCATCCGCAATTAGCCCTTGCCCGTGATATACCGATACACCATGTCCCGGTCCACAGGCAAATCAAGGCCCAGCACGCGGTGCACGAAAATGATGATGTCCACCGCACGGTTCGGCTCGATTTGGGTGCGGGCCGCGATGTCGCGCAATGATTCGGCCTTGCCTATCATCTGGTAGATGAGAAGCCCTTCGCGGCCGTAGCGCTTGTACACCGCCAGCCCGTCGTCGCCGTAGCGGTGGCGCACCTCGGTGCGGTTGAGCTGCTTGAATGAGACAAGACCGGCTTTGCCAAGCTCGCCGAGCATGACGTCAATGTCGCGCAACGACAGCCCTGTCTCGATTGAGAGCTGGACGAAGTCCTTGTTGCCGTCCACGTGCGCCAGCAAATCGTTGCCAACACGGCCGAATTTCATGGACAAAAGCGCCCGCAGGCGCGCCTTGTCCAGGATGGAGGGC
>CAYIMK010000183.1:1279-2204 GCA_964364595.1 Microcaldota archaeon
GGACCACGGCGGTTCGCACGCTGGAATCCGCCTGGATGGAGGGCCGGGGGTTGACTATCGGCACGTCGATCGGCAGCGCGTCGGGCGAGAGCGACTCGCCCATGCCGGCATCCCCGCTCTCCACCATTGGCTTGAAGCCCGTGCTGTCCTCGCCCATGGATTTTGGCATGCCGGGGCGCGCTGCGGATGAGGATGAGCCGGCTGCGCCCGCACCTGCCGGGCCGGAGATGCCGGCCTGCGCCGATGCGCCCGGCGGCGGGCTGCGAAGCGGGCGGTCCAGCTTGATGATGCCCTGCTCGTTCATGAATTCAAGAATTTCGACCAGCTTGGATTCCGACAGCCCCGTCTCGTTGAGGATGTCCTCGGCCGTGCGCTCGCCGTCGATGAGGGTGTAGACCTGCAGGCCGACCTGCCCGTATTTGTCGAAGATGATTTTCTCAAGCGGCGAGCGGGCAGGCGAGGAGGATTTTGATTCGCCGCTGGCCGGTGCGCCGGAGCGTATGCCGGGCGGGGCGCGGGATGAAGAGGCGGCTGATGAAGACGAATAAGAGGACGCGGAAGGGGCGGAGGAGGACGCGGATGAAGCGGGGGATATCCCGCCCTCACCTTCGCCGGCCCCGGATGCCGGGGCCATGGACTCGGGCTCGCCGCCGCCAACATCGCGGACGGCCCCGTCGGTAATCAGCTGGCTGAGGATTTTGGAAAACAGGTCGGCTTCCATGCCCATGGCTGCCTGTATGTCGCGGGCGCTGCGCTCGCCGTCTATCTCGTCATAGACCGCAGCCCCGGGCGGGCCGAATGTCTTGAGGATGCGGTTCTTGTTCTTGAATCGGTCGAGGGGGGTCTGCTCCGCCTTGGCGTAAGACCTCTCCCACCCCATACCAGCCATAGGATGACCCGCTTCTTCCACCAGAGGCAATCTTTA
>CAYIMK010000184.1:0-2200 GCA_964364595.1 Microcaldota archaeon
CCCGCCGTTGCTAGTGATGGTTATTGTCCCTGACTTGCGCGCTCCGGACAATTTCCCCAGGAGCGCGCGCAACTGTTGCTCGTTCAGGCGGCCGTTGAGTTTGCGGGCCTGCTGCAGGTATGAAATTGCCTGCACGGCACGGGCGAAGAGGTCGGGCGACGACATCTTGACGAGCATGAGCCGCTCGTACGCGGCCGGCTCGAGAAGCGTCGCCAGCGCGCTGCGCAATTGCTCTTCCTGCTGCGCGCGCGCCTGTGCCTGCTGGTAGACGTCCGCCATCTTCTTCCGGCGCAGCGCCTCCATGTCGGCTTCTTCATCTGCCATGAGCGTCATCTCGGCTCTACGCGCTCTCCTTCTTCTTGGCGCTGCCGACTTCCTTGGCCACGCCGTCGAGGAAGGCCTGGCCTTTGGGGCTGATGTAGCGGCCCACCTTCTTTTTGGTGAGCAGCCCGGCCTTCTCCAGCGCCTGCATGCCCTTTCTTATCATGTTCCCGCCCGAACGGCGGAAATGCTCGCGGGCCACGCCGTTGTTCTGGCGCCCGCCGTAATGCGTGCGCATGGAACTGACGCCGATTGGCGAACTGCCGTAAGCCTGATAGAGAATGGACGCGCAGCGGACATACCAGAACTGGTCGTCCTGCGGCAGGCGCTCGGCGTGGGGGCCTGATTTCACGTTGCCCACCCAAGACGGGGGGGCAGGCAAGCCTGCGCTCTCGAGCTTGTTGGCGGCAGCGCGGATAAGCTGGTGGGGGTTGACATCGAACGCGTTAACCATGGTTCACCTCAAATGCGGGCCCTTTCGGGCGAGCGGTCTAACCTCCTTGGAGGAATAGAACGTCAGTAATTGGGTTTTGGGGTTTTTAATGGTTTTGGGCGTATTTTGCCAAAAATAGAGGTTAGGCGGAGACGGCCTCAATCTCGGATTGAGTTGGCCGAATATGGAAAAGCCCGCTTTTTACCGCACGCGCAGGTGTAGATTGCCCTCTTCGTCTTCGAGTCAAGGCGCACCTTCACATTATAGCCAATAATCCAGGGCCGGTAGCACGCCTTGCAAAACAAGTGCTTTCTCTCCTTCTTCATCGGCAGGCGGTGGCGCGCCGCCAGCACACAGGCCAGCTTGACGTATTTCTGCGCCAGTTTCTCGTCCGTGCGCACCTCTCTTTTAGCCAAGGAGAGCAGGGTGTCCACCCGCCGCGCCGCGATGACGGGCATGGGGTCGAGGCGGATTTTTTCTGATGCCATAAAAATCATTTCTTTTCGGCCGGTTTTTCTTTTGGAGAATCTTTCTGCGCGGGTTTTGGCTCCTCTTTGTTCGAGGGCTTATCTTCCTTCTTTTCCGACTTTTTCTCTTCTTCTTTCTTTTCTTCTTTCGGCGCGGGCTTGTCTTCTTTCTTCTCGGGTTTCTTTTCTTCTTCCTTTTTCTCTTCTTTCTTCTCCGGCCTCTTCTCTTCCTCTTTCTCGAACTTCACCATCTCGCGCCTCATGCCGAAGTAGTTCTTGCTGCCCCAGTTGAAGAGCATGGCCTGCTTGCCGTTCTCATCGTCGGGAAAGTGCGTCTCCAGCACCTCGCCAACCACCAGCGCATGGTCGCCGGCGTTGAAGATGGCCACCAGCTCGCATTCCACCCACGCGAACGCCCCGTCAACAAGCGGCGCCTTCACAGTCTTGGCGGGCTTGAGCGTCAGCTGGTATTCGTCCACCTTGTCAATCACCCGTCCGGTTGCCGAGCCGATTGACATCGCCTTCTCCATCATGGCTTCGGGCAGGGTGGAGATGACGAACGCCTTGGATGATTCCACCAGCTCCAAACTGAAGGATTTCTGGTTGAGGGCCACCACCACCATGGGCGGCTTCACCGAGGCGGGCGACACCCAGTCGACCACGGTGACGTTGGACTTGCCCTCGTGCTGGACCGAGAGCAGGCAGGTCTGGCGGGGATAGAAGAGGCGGTAGTGGTACATGGCTTGCGTTTTCGTCGTCCACTCTTAAAAATACAAATACCCCAATCTCTATCGGGCCCGTAGCTCAGCCTGGTTCGAGCGCCTGTCTTATATGTGGATTTGCCCGGATTGTCGGGCAAGCTTTCGAGGAAAGCAGGTGGCCGTGGGTTCAAATCCCACCGGGCCCACAGAGCCCTTTTCTTTCTCCGAAAGAAAAGTGCTTCCCGCGTCGCCCCTTTTGGGGCGACGGGGCACCGACG
>CAYIMK010000185.1:0-2184 GCA_964364595.1 Microcaldota archaeon
GGCTGGGCGCGGTGGTCGCCGTGGACGGGATGCTGCCGCTCTTGCGGCCGGAGCGCGTGGGCGGTCCCGGGTACAGAGGATAGTATGAACATGGCGGGCCACATTTTAAAAAATCCCCTATGCTTATGACAAACGATTTCGATGGTTAAAATCAATGGGGGAGACCTTGTGCGCATCGCGTTCACGGGACGGCGCGCGTCCGACCAGTCCATCTTCGAGACGACCGACGTGCCCACGGCCCGCGACACCGGCATATTCGACCCCAAGATAGTGTACGGGCCCCGCCTGGTCATCATGGACCGCGGGATGATGCTACCCGGCTTGGAGGAGGGCATACGCCGCATGGAAGTGGGGCAGACCGGCAAAATCAACATCCCCTATTCGGTAGGCTTCGGCCCGCGGCACAAGGAGCTTTTGCGCATAATGCCCGAGCGCGAGTTCTCCAAACAGGGCGTAAGGCCGCAGGTCGGCCTCATGGTGAACATGGACGGCGTGCCGGCGCGCGTGAAGTCGGCCAGTTCCGGGCGCGTTGTGCTGGACTTCAATCATCCGCTTGCGGAGCAGGATTTGATGTACATCGTCAATTTGCTTGAAGTGATCAGCGAGCCGGCCGCGAAAGTGAAGGCATTGGCCGGGCAGCAGGGCGTGCAGGTGGAAATCATTGAGGAGGACAAAAAGAACGTGGTGAAAATCCCCAAATCCATCCGGCCTGAACTGGCCCGCGTGCTGACCGGCATGTTCCGCGCGGCGGTGGGCGACTGGGCAGAAGTCAGGGTCGAGAAGTAGAAAACAGAATTGATTCGCCTTTCTTTTTCATCCAGCTCCGCAAAGAGAGAGGGATGTTTTTTTCGAAAGAGGATGGGCCTTTTTCGGGTTTGAATTTTCCTTTGCCGCGGATTTTTTTTCTAATTCTTTTTCCTTCCCATTCTGCGCGCCGGAATAATGGCGATGGATCAGGCCGGTAATCTGCATTTTTGAGCAGCCTGCGCACCAGAGAATTGGCCGATGCTATGGCAAAACGGGAAGAGGGAAAACGGGAGCAAACGGCTCGCACCCATGCAAAATTCGAGCGGTTGTCAGCCAGATTGGCGAATTTGATGCGCTTGCCCCATCCGGCATGTGAATTGACAAGCCGGCGTATCATCTGCTTTCTTTCTACGGCCGAAAAAGGATTTTCTTTGGTTCTTTTCTCTTGTGCCGAGCCGATGACTATGGTGACATTGGAGTATCGGCGGAGGAGATAGGAGATGATTTTCTCGTGCCCCTTGTGGAAGGGCTGGAAGCGGCCTATGAGAAGCACAGAGGACGGACGGACTTCATTCATCGGCCCGATATCGGCGCAGGGAATAAATAACCCCTCTATGGCCAGTCCTGTCCATTTTCGAGCCGATGGATACATGCGCTTCTCTTGTCATAATTAAAGTGAAACTCCCGCCCCTTCAAGGGGCGGGCGTCTTTTCTGCAACGAGAGAGGCAGACAATTCCCCTACCTGCCAAAGGCAGGCAGCGTCCTTGCCGCGGGGAGTGGGCGAACGCGGCTCGCCCCTGCATGTTCTGGGCCGTCCAGAGCGCGGCCTGTTTGGCGCGGACGGAAAAAAATAAAAAATCAGATTGGCTAGACTCCGCGCAGTCCCTTTTTCTTTTTCCTTCCATCCACCCGCCGCAAGCCGAAGCCCCCTGCCAGTGCCAAGCCGGCTGAGAGCGCAATGACAGCCGGGCCATTCTGGCTGAATGCCTTCATGAATGCACCCGCCACATCAGAAGATTCGGCAGGCGTCAAGGCACCGGCAGTCAGCGGGTTGAGCGCTGGAGGCATTTGAAGTTGGGGTGCTGGAATTGATTTCGCATTGCCAGTTGAAGGTGGTGCCGCCGGTGGGGTTTGAAGTTTTACTATCGAAACCTCGACAGGAGGCTGCTCCTCTTGTGGCAGCTGCTTCTGCCCCTCAGGCACAGCTTCCTCTTGCGGGGCTGGTGGGAGAGAAGCTGCGAAAAATCTGCCGCCCCCGCCTCCTCCAAAGCTTCCACCTCCGTTATTGTTGCCTGATGGAGGGGGACTGGATGGCGCTGGTTCTGAGGACGAAGCCGGAATATTGAATTGCTGCAGCGCCGAGAATTTCAAACCTGAAATCTTGAGGGTTCCTGCCGACGGTCTGGTGCAGTTCGCACTGGTGCCCGCGGTGGCAG
>CAYIMK010000186.1:0-2153 GCA_964364595.1 Microcaldota archaeon
GCACGCCGGCCTTGCGGAAATATTTCTGCGCCAAAATGTCGGAGGCGACCTGCGACCATGTTTTTGGAACCTCGATGTTCTTGAGCTCGAACACGACGGAGCCGTCCGTCTGGCGGATGGTGGAGGTGCGCATCTCGTACTCGAACTGCGCGAATGCGTCCTCGCCGGCGCGCGTGAAGCGGCGCGGGACTTTGAGCCCCATACTTTGGGGTTGGGCGGTTTGCTCGGTGCCTTGTGTCGTCGTTTCCCCTAACATTCCAATCGCCTTCATACACAACATATAGTGGTTTGGATGATTTGAGAATACAATAGATGGTGGTCCCTCCAAACAGCCTTTAATTAGGTTTAAAAACGAGTGGGGCTTTCGACGAGGGAAATACTGAGGGCGTTGGTGAACGGATGTGGTTCCCCGGACTGCTCTCGATTTCCCTCAAATTCACGACGATTTCCCTCGGCCTGAAAATTCATAGTTACGGCGGACGGACAAGAAAGAATACGGGCCGGAATAGGCGGACAGCAAAAACAGATTCCGCAATCTTTCGGACACCGGTAGGCCGGAAAAGCACACTGCAAACGCTTATTAATTATACACGCGTATAATCTATTATGACATCCTACGTGAATGGCACCGTGCTTCAATGGGGCAATTCGTTCGGCCTGCGCCTGAGCAAATCCGATCTCCGGGCCCTTGGCGTTCACGCGAAACAGAAGGTGAAAGTCCAGATAACCCCGATTTCAAACCCCTTGGAAGAATTATATGGCTGGGGCAAGCGCAATGGCATTCATATCAGCGCCTCTGAATTCCATCGCAACCGGCGCGAATTGGAAGGGGAATGGGGCCGGTGAGCGCATGCGCTGTCTCGACACCTACGCGCTTATCGAAATGCTGGAGGAAAGCCCGGCCTACGATAAAATCCGCCATGAGGAATTTGTCATCCCTGACTCCACCCTGGCCGAATTCTATACAATGATGTGCAAAAAGCCGAATGAGAAGACTGCCAAATACTGGCTGGAGAGATTTAGGCCATATTCCCGGCCGGTGGGTTTGGATGTCTGGATAGAAGCCGTGCGCTATCGGGCCGCCCATCGGCAGGCGAATCTCTCGATTTTTGACTGCCTCGGCTATGCTTATAGCCGGGCGAACAGATGCCTGTTCGTCACGGGAGACAAGGAATTCCGCGGAAAGGAAGGCGTGGAATACATCGAATGAGTTGCTGCGGCCCTCTTTTAATAATCTTGCCGCCGAAGAGGCGTCATGGACGTGCAAAGCAAAATCGACCTCGTGCGCAAGGGCTCGGTGCTTGAAGTTTTGACAGAGGACGAGCTGAAATTGCTTTTCGAAACCAACTCGCACCCGTCGCATTACATCGGCTTCGAGATTTCGGGCAAGGTGCATCTGGGCACAGGTCTTTGCACGGCGCTCAAAATCAAGGATTTCGTGGATGCCGGAATAAAGCCGACGATTTTTTTGGCTGATTATCATGCTTACATCAACGGGAAATTGGGCGGAGATTTGGAAAAAATACAGACGGTGGCAAAGGGCTACTTCAAGTCAGCCATGTTTGCCTCGCTTTTGTGCGCCGGCCTCGACGAGGAGCAGGCGTCCAGGGTCCGCTTCGTGTTGGGCAGCGAGCTTTACGCGAAATTGGGCAACGATTACTGGAAAGACGTCATGGCGGTCAGCAAGGACACGACCATGAAGCGCATGCTGCGCTGCACCACTATTATGGGGCGGACAGAATCAGACGCCCTGCCTGCCTCGGCCTTCCTCTACCCGGCCATGCAGTGCGCCGACATCTGGGCGCTGGAAGCTGATATTGCCCACGCGGGCATGGACCAGCGCAAGGTGCACGTGCTGGCGCGCGAATGGGCCGAGAAGGCGAAAAAGAAAAAGCCGGTGGCCGTGCACGGGGCATTATTGTCTGGATTGCTTGGGCCCGGGCGCATGGACCCCAACGCCTCGGAAGATGACAAGATGATTGCGGGCAAGATGTCAAAATCAAATCCTGACTCGTGCATCTTCATCCATGACTCGCCCGACGAGATTTCGCGCAAGCTCAAGAAAGCGTATTGCCCCGAAAAAAACGTGGAGGACAATCCGGTTGTCCAGATGGCCGAAACGTTCGTTCTGCGCGGTGGCGCGGGTGGCGGGG
>CAYIMK010000187.1:0-2123 GCA_964364595.1 Microcaldota archaeon
AGAAATCGGATTTCTTGGCTCTGAATTGGAAGCGTGGCTGTGGCAGGTGGTGGAGCGCAACGCGCCGAAGTTCCGCTTCAGGGGGATGGCCGAGCTGGCGGCCGCGCTCTCGGGATTGGGGTACGACACTGCATCCCTAGCTCATGCAGCGCAGGATGCGGGCCTGCGGCTCGAGAGGATTGAGTGGAGCGCGGAAGACCTCAAACGGTTCACGCACGCGCTATATGCTTCGGGAAAACCGGTTATGGTGGCGGCCAACAAGGCCGACATTAGTGGCGCGCTGCAAAGAGTCGGGAAAGTGAGAACGGCTTTAGCGGATGTCACCATACGAGCGTGCTCGGCTATTTACGAGCAGATTTTACAGAAGGCGGCTGCTGGCGGCATGATAAAATACGAGCCAAGCGCAGTGGATTTCGAAATCACCGGCACGCCCGATGCGGCTCAAAGGGGGGCGCTGGAGCGCATCCGCTCGTTCATGAAAGAGAATAACGGCACTGGAGTTCATGCGCTGCTGCACCAGATGGTGTTCAAACAGCTGGGCATGATGATCGTCTATCCGGTGGAGGATGAGAACCATTACACCGACCGCACGGGAACGGTGCTGCCGGACGCGCTCTTGGTGCCGCCGCACACGACTACATTGCAATTGGCCGAGCGCATACACACTGATTTGGCCAAATCATTTGTCTGTGGCGTCGATGCCCGGACCAAGCGCCGGTTGGGGAAGGAACACGAGCTGGCGGACGGGGATATTGTTAAAATAGTGTCCGCACGATAAGGGAAACCATAAGAGAATAGAATGGGGGAACAAGGATAAACTTTTATTTATTGGAATGAACTGATAGGACAGAACAGAGGCGCAAGCCATAAGGTGTTGGAGTGGATTTGCATGGTCGCAGCTAAGAACGCTCAAAAGCCCGAAAAGAACGCGCAGCCGCCCGAACAGCCGGCCGAGCAGAAAAAACAGGCCTGGATGCTGGTGACGCTGGCCGTGGCGGCCATCCTGATTGCCGCACTCCTGCTCTGGCAGGGCGGCGCGCTGCCGTTCGTCAAAACTCCCAATACCGGCCCCAGCGCCAACAATACCACAACAGCCGACCCTCTGGCCGACCCCTCCGCCAAAATCCTGCTCCAATACATGGGCAAGCAGTCCGGCCTGCCGAACGCATTTGCCATACAATTCATACAGCCGACAGACGAGTTCGATACATCCGTGCGCCTTGAGCAGAACGGTGCGCTTCGGCAGGCGATTGTGACGACTTCGCTGTACACCAGCCGATATATCTGGGGCGCGAATAAGACGATTGGCTGCGAGAAAAGCGGGGAGAACGCCGAGATGTGCGCCGTAATCAATTCCACCAGCGCGCTGAATAAGGAGGCGAGCCAGTTGCTGGCCGGGTTCCCGCAAGACGCGGCAGCCGGGCAGAAGCAGGTTGATATTAACAAGAGGTTGATTGAATACGGGGCCTTCAGGTTCACAACCGCACCCAAAGCGGGCCGCTATGCGAACCGCAGCTGCCAGGACATTACATATGCGCTGGATTACAGCCAGATCAGTCCTGGGGAACTGCAGAATCTCCAACAGATTGAACCGGCATTCACCATGCCCAACCAACAGATCGTCCGAAACTTCCGTCTAGAGCAGTGCATGGATGATGAGTTCGGGTTCGCCATATACAGCCACCTGAGCTATGATGCGCTGACAAGGAACGGGTCATACGTGCCTATTGTGTGGGAGCACACCATGACCGCGTTCGAGAAGGCCGCGCCCAACATCACCATCCCGGCCGCACAGGCCGCGTTGGGCGATGTCGAGACGGTGGTGAGCCGGGACCGGAGCATGGGGGCCCGCGTGACGGACTGCAGACGGCTGGGCACCACCAACAACTCTGACACCTGCCTGCGCCAGAGCGCAATTGAATTCCAGAACGCGCTGTTCTGCCAGCTGACCAGCAGCGACATGGCTATGGGTGATTGCGTAATCAAGATGGCCACCCAGGGCGGCCAGCCCAGGCCCGATTTGTGCAGCCAGGCGGGGCCCAAAAAATCCGAGTGCTATGCCAACATCGCATATATCAAGAACGATGCCAGCTACTGCGGCCTGGTACCTGACCCGCAACTCA
>CAYIMK010000188.1:0-2071 GCA_964364595.1 Microcaldota archaeon
ACGCATTCCGAATCATGGGAAAAGGCGAGATGGCCCACATCATGCAGGAGCGCGGCGAGGCGGAGCCGTTTGCGCTCGGCGGCGGGCAACTCCAATGCGCGTGCCATCTTCTCGGCCAATTGCATGCTGCCCAAGGAATGCTCGAAGCGGGTGTGGTGCGCGCCCGGATAAACCAGGTGCGTCATGCCAAGCTGGCGGATGAATCGCAGGCGCTGGAAAACCGGCGTGTCTATGAGGCGGGCCTCGAGCGGGCTGAGCTCGATTGTGCCATGCACCGGGTCGCGGATGATTGTTTTTTCAGAAGACGCCATACACTCGCCTCTTTTGCGGCTCTCTCCGCTCAAGCCCGCTCCCAATCGCCCCTTCTTTTCTCAATCACTTCGCCCTCGTCGGCCATAATCATCAGAATCACACCGACCGCCTCGCTCGCCAGCCCCAGCGCTTCGGAAATTTTCTCGGCCGTTGCCGGCCCGGCATCAAGCTGCGCCAGCACAAGTCCGGCGTACTGGTGCAAAAACGAGCGGCGCAGCACGTAGTATCGCTTGTCGAAGCCGCGGATGCCGCGCACGTCGTCGGTCTTGAGCATGGGCTGGATTTGCATCATGGCCATCTTGGCCTCGTTCTCGGTGTTGAGCACCATGTAGCCGAACTTGGCCAGATGCTCCGCGCTGTTGATTGGCGGAGCGCCGCTGGAAGAGGGATAGGCGAGGGGCCGGGCCGAGGCGGACGAAAAGGCGAGCGGGGCCGAAGCAACACCTGTTTTATTGGCGGGCTCCGAGCCAACGCTCCGGGCGGGTTCCATAACCTCTTTTTTCGCCATCTCGTTCATCGGGGCCGCGGCCGCCTCGTACACCTTCTGGCTGATGTTGTAGACGCCCTCCTTGTATTTGGCGTTCCTGAAAACCTCGATAAGGCGGCGCGCCACAAGCGCGTCGAGCGTTTTCTTCTCGGCCGCGCCGATTTTCTTTGCCACGGCCGGCACGGTGCGCTCCTCGAAGCGGATGGTGAGCAGCTTGCGCACCACCGAAACCTCGTCTGCCGACAAGACGGATTTTGGTTTTGGAGCTGGCGAGGCAGGCAGTGGTGCGGTAAGCGCGTTTTTTTCTTTTGCCTCTTCTTTTCCCTTCTTCTCATCCATTCCTTCAAGCGCGCCGGATTCGGTGAGCAGCACAACGCCTTTGCGCAGCACCCACACATCCACCTCGTCGCCGCCCGAAAGCGCCGCCAGCGCGGCTGGGGGAAGCGTGATTTGTCCGGAACTGGCGGTGCGTTTGATGGCGGCTCTCATGTGCGTTGTCTCCTTTTTCAATCGTCTTTTTCATTCATCGTACGAGCGGTTTCTTCGCGACAGGGCCGTTCGGCCTAGTTTCGGCGAATATTTCAGCGCTGAACGTCCAGAGTTTGGCGGAAGGGCTCTTCCACATGTCCTTGGGCAATCCCGCCTTTTCGCAGACCGCCTCTAAGAACTCTTGGGGGGTGAAATTCCACTCAAGCGCCACTTGCGGAAGCAGCAGGCCCGACGCCCCGCCGTATTGGATGATGAGCCCGTCCTGTCCTATTTTGACCGCTTTCTGCCTGCCGGCCGCATCCGCAGCCTTTATTTGGGCCGGAACGGTGAGCGCGCTCACCTCGAAAATGATGGAAGACAATTCGGAAAGAGTGACCGGGGCGAAACGGCCGTCCTGTAGGCCGGCCAGCCGCGCCGCCAAGGCGGCGGCCTCGATGAGCCGATGGTCGGGGCGGACGAATCCGATGCAGCCGCGCAGTTCTTCTTTTGGATAAGTGTGCAAGGTAACGAAAACGCCCCGCGGCTCCTCCAAAGACGGCCTGCTTTCGGGCGGGGGCGCGGCCTTTGCACCGAGGGCCTCGGCCAGCGACTGGCGCGCCAGTTTGACTAAGATGGCGCCTTCTTCGCTCTTGAGGGCAGGCATGCTCTGCTGTCGTGACCAATCCTTATATCGATAGCGGCAACCCAGATGGACGGGTATTTGCGGCTTCTTTCCCTCCCATTTATTTGGTTTCCCGCCCCACACATCTTCATGGAGCTGGAGGAATCAATCCTGGCGGTGAA
>CAYIMK010000189.1:0-2066 GCA_964364595.1 Microcaldota archaeon
AAAATTCTCGGGTTGACTATGCCCTTCCCGTCAGAAAGGGGGGCAAGGCGGTTGAGGCCCAGATCCAACCCTACGACGGGCCCGCCATTCTTTTTTGGAGTCTTATGCTCCTCCTCGACGCTGAAGATTGCGTGCCACTTGCCAGTAGCCTCCCTCTTGAGGGCAAGGGTCTTGATTTTTCCCTTGAGTATCCTGTGCCGGACTATGGGAATTTCGCCAAATGGAGAGACTTTGAGCTTTTGGCCAAGAAAGAAGCCAAATTGAGGATAAAGAATGCTTCTCATCCTATCAAAAGACTTGAACCTCGGAAAACCCCATTTCTGACCTTTCTTCTTGGCCCTGACTTTGGCTTTGATTGAACGGTCCAAGTTTTGGACCACCGAATCGGCGGCTTGGGAATAGAGGCCCTGACCTTTGGCATAATCCCGCATCTCTTTCGTAGAGAGGAACATCTGCTCTTTCTCATACTTCTCTTTGGTTTTCTCCAAGAGCGTGTTCCAGAGATTCTTCTCTATCCAGAGATGGCGGTTCAACTCCTTCTCTTGGACCTTGGATGGATAGAGTCTGAATTTATAGGATCTCATAGAAAGATGACACCGCGCCGGACTATATGAGTTCGGAGAGGGTAAATTTCCGGTGCTTTCCGCCGTATCTGATCCGCTAAAAACGGTAGGGTTAGTAGTCTGAAGCTGCTCTAAAACGATTGGGAGGGGGCGTTTTGGCCCGTATGCAGCGCCCGTTTGACCTTTGCCTGCCGGCCCCCACACGATGGAATTTAAACTCTGCGCCGAAAAGGGGGGAAAGGAAGCAAACAAACAGCCAAAGCTAGAGGGTGGAAGATGGACGACCGGGGCATCTGCTGGGAAATCCTGCCGAAGGTTTCGCGGAGTTTTTCCCTCGCCATCAAGCTGCTGCCCGCGCCTTTGGGCGAGCAGACCATGCTGGCCTACCTGATTTACCGCCTAGTCGACACCATCGAGGACTCGCACGCGCCGCTTCGCACCAAGCGCAAGATGTTCGACGCCTTGCTCAAATCATTCTCGCGCAAAAAGTTTGATGCTGCAGAGGCCGAGGCGGTCAAGGCGCACATGCTCTCGCAGGTCGACTGCAGTTACGAGCGCGGACTCATCGAAAAGCTGCCCGAGCTGGCGGCCGTGTTCTATGAACAGCCCGCCCCGGTGCGAAAAGCGACGCTGCGCTGGGGCCGCGAGATGGCGGGCGGCATGTACCGCTTCCAGCAGAAACGCATCCGCACCTTCGCCGACCAGAACCGCTACTCGTATTACGTGGCCGGCGTGGTGGGCTACCTCTTCAACGACCTGCTTTACCACAACCGCATCATCAGCCGGGAGCTGCGCACGCAGCTGCGCTCCCGCGCCCGGCGCTTCGGCCTCGCCCTGCAGAAGGTGAACATACTCCGCGACGTGGCGCACGACGTGCCGGCCAAGCGCTACTACTGGCCGCTGGGCGTCATGCAGCGCTACCGCGTCAACTACCGCACGCTTTTGCAGCCCAAAAAGCGGGCCGCAGCAATGGCGGTGCTGCGCGAGGAAATCCACGACGCCACGCAGTACCTGCGGGCCGGCATCCAGTACGTGACTGCGCTGCCGAAAGAGCAGATTGGCGTGCGCATGTTCTGCCTCATCCCCCTCTTCATGGCAATCGAGTCCTACATCGCCTGCATCAACAACACCGACGTGTTCGAGTCGGAGAAGACTGTGAAGATTTCACGGGCGCAGGTGGGGGACATCGTGGCCAAGTCCGGGCTGTGGGGCACGTCAAACGAGCTTCTGATGAAATGGTATGTGGCATGCATGGGGCGGGTGGATGCGCAGCTGGGACGCAAAGTTGTGGAGCCGCAGGTTGTTGTGGCTAAAGGGAGATGAGTCCGCTGGAGAAATCCTTTATTTGACGGTTGAGTGCTTTTCTTCGTTGGATTGAGACGGGAGAATAAGATACATAATGATTGAGTATGCCCCCGCAGAGATTAAACTCGAGAAAGCGGTGCGCATGAAATAATCATCTGGGAGCGGATGCTCGCTCATCTGGGCCGAAATGATTACCGC
>CAYIMK010000190.1:0-2064 GCA_964364595.1 Microcaldota archaeon
GGAATTTGTGCGCCGGAGTGGCGCGGGCCAGCACGCGCAAGGACGGGAGGCGGGCAGCCAGCTGCTCCTCATCCAGTTTCTCCAGCTCCTCGCCGCTCATAAGGCAGCCATCTGTTTGTTGCGGAGGCAGCAGCCCCAGTTGTCCGGCAATCACTTTGGCCGTGGTGGGCGCGTCGCCTGTGAGCATGATGACGCGGATGCCGGCTTTCTGGCAGAGCCCCAGCGCCTCGCGCACTTCGGGCCGGGGCGGGTCGAGCATGCCGGTCAGTCCAACCCACACAAGCTCGTTCTCCACCTCTTGCGGTTTCTTTTCTTCGCCCTTGTCAAGCCGGCGGCAGGCCAGTCCCAGCGTGCGTAACGCATCGTGGGCATATGCCTCCATCTGCGCATGGATTTCCTTCCTCATTTGCGGCGTGAGAGGCGCGACGCCTTTCTCGGTCATGACGGATTCGCATCTCTCCAGCACCCGCTCGGGCGCGCCCTTGACATAAACAACGTGGCGCGCGCCGTCCGAGCGGACTTGCGCCATCATCTTGCGGTTGTAATCGAAAGGATTCTCTCCGGCTAATGCGTGGTCGGCGCGCAGGCGCTCGAAGTCCAGCCCAATCTTGGCGGCCCCCACCAGCAGCGCCACTTCGGTCGGGTCGCCCCGCACGCCCTCGAGCTGCCCGCCGCTCGCGCGCCTCACGCCCGCCTCGTTGCACAGCACGGCCGCCTCCATGGCCTCTTCCAGCCGCCGGCGCTCTGTGGCGGAGATGGATTTTCCGTCCTCGCGCGAAAGCGAGCCGGTCAGCTCCATCGGCCCTCCTCCGATGCGGTAATCGATGCCGGCCAGATGCGCGCGCACCAATGTCATGCGGTTGGCGGTCAGCGTGCCGGTCTTGTCGGTGCAAATCACCGATGCCGAGCCCAGCGTCTCGACCGCCTGCAGCTTGCGCACCAGCGCCTTGTCGGCCGCCATGCGCTGCACTCCAAGCGCGAGCGTGATGGCCAGCACGGTTGGCAGGCCTTCCGGGATGGCGGCAACGGCCAGGGTGACGGCGGTGAGCAGCAGCCGGTCCCATGTCTGCTGGCCCTGCCATACGCCGACGAGGAAGAATAGGATGCACAAGAGAATGGCGGCCTGCCCGATGCGCGTGCCCAGCTCTCCAAGTGATTTCTGCAGCGGAGTCTGCTCGTTCTGCACTCCGGCCAGGCTTTCGGCAATCCGGCCGAACTGGGTGGAGAGGGCGGTTGCAAATACCACTGCTCTTCCCGAGCCGTGCACCATTGTGGTGCCGGCGTAGATGACGTTGCTGCGCTCGGCCATGGGGGTTTGGAGCGGAAGCGCCCTGCCTCCTGTACCTGCATGTTTGTCGATAGGCGCAGATTCTCCGGTGAGCACCGACTGGTCGGAGCGCATTCCCGAGCCGGGGAGAAGGCGCGCGTCGGCAGGCACGAGGTCGCCCTCCGCCAGCAGAAGCATGTCGCCCGGCACCAGCCCGGTGCTTTGTATCTCCTGCTCGCGCCCCTCCCTGATCACGCGGGCGGTGGGGGCGGTGAGCTTTTGCAGCGCGCCCAGCGCCGCCTCGGCCTTGTATTCCTGCAAAAATCCGAAAACAACCGAGAGGAGGACCGCCGCGAGGATGCCGACTGCATCGACCGCATGGCCGACCCAGGCCGCCACTCCGGCCGAGGCGATGAGCAGCAAGATGAGAATGTTGGAGAATTGCCGTTTGAGGATGTCGAACGCGGTCGTTTTCTGCTCTATGCTCCAGCTGTTTTGCCCGTATTTCTGGCGCGCCTGCTCCACTTGCGCCGCACTCAATCCTCTTTCGGGGTCGGTGCCCAACTGCGAGAGAAGCTCGCTCTCGCGCATGGAATGGGCAGAATCAGCCAGGGAGAGGGCGGGCGCGGCCGCAGATGGGGGCGGACTGGCAGCTGATGATGGAGCTGAAGTTTGAGCATTTGTCATACTGCGCTTTCGGGGGTGAGGTTTAAGGGGGTTTTGGATGCAAGGCGCGAGCGCGAGCATCGCAATAAAACCCCTATTGTTGTTTTCCCCTCATGTTCGACGACGGCCAG
>CAYIMK010000191.1:0-2053 GCA_964364595.1 Microcaldota archaeon
GGATGATGTTGCGGGCCTTGAGCTCCTCCATGATTACGCCGACATCTCCTTCGGATTCCAGCGCGATGGGCTTGACATAGTAGTCAGCCGCCTCGTGCAGCACGTCCACGTTCTCCATCTCAACGGTGTTCATGTATTCTTCGATGTTCATCTCCTTGGACATGCCTAAACCCTTGCTAATCTTTTCAAATATGCCCATGATGCCACCTCTAAGGTGCCGCCCTACGCGACGATGCACTTCTTAGTGCCTCCTTAATAAGTATTTTCTTATAAAGCTTTGCGAGGAACGCGTGCGACGAGGCCGCGTGGCGCTCAGGTGCAAAACATAAGGGGGACCCATCGAACGGGGTTTTTCTGCCCCCCTGCCCCCCTTGCAGCCCGCCGTCGTAGGGCATGTTGTCTCATGGTCCAAATGCGTGGTGTTTTCCAAATGCCGTCTTTCGACGATATCCTATCGGCCCCCACCCTGTTCGCAGACCGGGGAGTGCTATCGCCACACTGGGTGCCCGACGTGCTCCCTTTTCGCGAAAAGGAGACCACCCGCATCATGACGGCGGTGGCCCCCGCCCTTGCGCACGAGCGCTCCCGCAACCTTTTCATCTACGGCAAGACCGGCACCGGCAAGACCTGCACCGTTCGAAAAGTCATGGCAGAATTCGAGGCCCGCAAATCCTCGGCCCGCTCCTGCTACATCAACTGCCGCATGTACAACTCGCGCTACCGCGTGATTCAGAAGATGGCCAAGGATTTCATCCCCGAGCTGGACCGCTCGGGCTTTGGCCTCAACACCCTCTACGAGAAGATGATGGAATGGATTGCACTCGACACTTCCGCCCCCACGCCGAAAACCGGCCGGCGTGTTGTCGTCATCCTCGACGAGGTGGACATGGTGCGGGATTTGGACGAGCTGCTCTATACTCTCACCCGCATGAACGACGAGCTGCCCACCGGTTCCATCTCCATCATCGGCATCACCAACCGCCTCTCCTTCAAGGACGCGCTCGACCCGCGCTCCAAATCCTCGCTTTGCGAAACTGAAATGGTTTTCACGCCCTATTCCACCGGCCAGCTGCGCGAAATCCTCGCCCGGCGCACCGAGGCGGGCTTCAAGGGCGGGGCGGTGGACGACTCTGCCCTCAATCTGGCTGCCGCAATCGCGGCGCAGGAAACGGGAGACGCCCGCTACGCCCTCAAGCTGCTCTTGCGGGCCGGCGAAATCGCGGACGAGAAGCATCGCCCCCACATCACCCACACCGAGGTGGAGGAGGCGCGCCGCTCGGTGGACGTGGATTTGGCTGCCGAAACCATCGCCACTCTTCCTGTTCACCAGCAATTGGTGCTACTGGCAGTATGCAATCTGTCTTTGGAGGGCCAGCGCTATGCCCGTTTGGGCGGCACGCCATCCAACAATCAGGCGGACGGCGAGCACCACCTCATGTCAGGCGAAGTATATGAGGAATATTCGCGCCTGTGCCGCACCTACAAAAAGCCCAAGCGCTCGGCCCGCTGGTATCGCGAATATCTAAATGATTTGGAAATGCTCGGGCTCATCACCACAGTTGAATCCGGCCGAGGCATGCGCGGGCGCACCCGTCTTATCAGGCCCGGATATTCTCCCGAGCAGATGAAGAAAATAATTGAAAAGAGCGCAGCCATCCACGGGCCTGATGATGCGTTGTCCGAACTGTCGGACGAGGGCAAGGCGGCCGGCCACCCGGCCCTTTCCAAAATAGACGGCCAGCTCTCGCTTTCCGGCAACGGGCAGGTGTCGTCGCAGAAGCCGCCATGGTGATTAGGGTGGTGACAAATACAACCAAAAAAGAACGGGCGGCAATCAACCGCGCTTGGGCGCGGTTGGTGCACCATCGGCCGATTCGCCGGCCGATGATTGGTGCTTAAGCACCCGGCCGCAGTTGGCTCGAGCCAACTGCTTTTGGCGCTTTTTTGATATTTTTGGCTCGTTCGAGGAATAACGCACCGGCCTATGGTGATGGAAGCATGTCTTGTCCCGAAATAAGGTCCTCTCGGTAAACCGAATTATGAAAACACTCGA
>CAYIMK010000192.1:0-2032 GCA_964364595.1 Microcaldota archaeon
TTCATCTTGATGCTGGTGGTGTCATCCATGGTGCCGAACAGCGAAACAACGTTCGGCCCCCAAGTCGTTGTGACCGACTGGCTGGTGGGGGGTCCAAAAGCGAAGTCATGGTTCAGTCCGCACTGGGATATGCGGGCGGCGCTGCCGGCCGCCTCCCCTTTGACGTAAACGTCCCAGTCACCCATCTTGAAGGTGTTGTCGATTTTGCCGAACGGGATTTTGGGGGTGATTTCGCCAAGCAGCTTGTTATAATCGATTTTAGCGGTAAAGACTTTCTTATTCACGGTCTGATTCTTGCCAAAGAACTTTGCGTCGGCCTGCTGATTCAGCGTGGCCGCAGGGCCGTTAGGACCAACCAATGCAGGACCCACCATGACAATCACCATCGACGGAGAGCGTCTCCCACTCCCCACTCATTTGGAGTATAAATACGTGCCCCACAGACTATTTAAATGTTTCTTATGCTGGGAAAATATGTAGTATCCCGAAATTATTTCACCCCCCGTTTGAGGAGCACCAGTCATGCATCCTCCTCTTCTTTCTGTATCATCAATGATACATTTTTATTCTTTTATGTATTATCAATAATACATGAGAGAACTCCTCAAAAAGCTCATCGCCGAAGGATGGGATTCGCTCCCTTCTTACGTCCCCCGGGGCCGGATTCCGGATGACTTGGCAGAGGGCAACACTTCACTGGCCCTCATCGGCCCCAGGCGCGCCGGAAAGAGCTATACGGCGTATGAGATTAAGGACAAATACCTCCAAAAGGAGGAGAGGAAACGCGATTTTATCTACCTTAATTTCGAGGACGAGAGGCTGGCGGATTTCAAGCGGGAGCATTTTGACCTCATCATGGAGGCTTATCATGAAATGAGGCCTGCAAAGCCGCTCCTCGTGCTCGACGAGATCCATCAGGTAGATGGTTGGGAAAAATACGCGCGGCGCCTGGCAGACGGCGGCCACAAGGTGGTGGTGAGCGGCTCGAATTCCAAGATGCTCAGCCGGGAGATTGCCCAGTCCCTGGGCGCGCGTTTCGTCGAGACGGAAGTGTTTCCGCTCGATTTCGCCGAATTCCTCAGGTTTCGGGGGGTGGACTTTCGGAAGGAACATCTGCATTCCAAAGAGCGGTTCCGCCTCAAAAAAGAGTTTGACCTTTATCTCAACTACGGCGGATTCCCGCAGATGGCCCCCTTCAGCGGAGAGGAGAGCCGCAGAAAGCTTTTGGAGACTTATTTCAACCTCGTATTCTACAAAGACATCATCGCCAGGCGGGGCCTTGAGAACGAGCAGGCCCTGCGCTTCATCATGGTCAAGATGCGCGAGAACGTCGGGCAGGCCGTCACCCCGCGCTCGGTGTATGCGGCGATGAAGAAAGCCGGCATTGCGGCTGGGCCGAACACGGTCGAGAGATACCTCGACTACCTGGAAGAGGCGTTCCTGCTCATCCCCTGCCCCCCTTACCGCAAATCGGCGGTCCGGCAGGAGCGGCGCAAGCGCTATTTCGCCGACAACGGGTATATCAAGCTGCTTGAAGTGAAAGAGGATGCGGGAAAACTGCTGGAGAATCTGGTTTTCATGGAGCTGGTCAAGGAAGGCCGGAAGGTGTTCTACCATCAGGGCGCGGGGGAATGCGATTTCATAACTGATTTGGGGGAAGCCATCCAAGTCACTTGGGAGCTTTCTGACCAGAACCGGGAACGCGAGCTGGGCGGCCTTTCCGAGGCGATGGAAGTCCACAAGCTACACAAAGGCATCATCATCACCCATGACCAGGAAGAGAAAATCAGCCTCGGTGGCTCGCCGGTGGATGTCGTGCCGGCATGGAAATGGCGCCTGGAGAGAAAACCAAAAGCGGGCTGAAACCCAACCGGTATCTGCTCGCCCACAGACACCTGCCCTGTTAACCAATACTGCGACACGCCTACCTGCGCCGGTGTGCCCAAGACAAACATCACATGTGGGGTGGGGCTGCCGTATGACAATAGTGTCAATTACTGCTCGCCCCAAAACTGCGCGGCGACATATGACT
>CAYIMK010000193.1:0-2014 GCA_964364595.1 Microcaldota archaeon
AGGCAAATTTTTTCACCGCGCCGGAGTTGCCCATGTCCAGTTCCATGATCTGGTTCTGCAGCGGCTCACTCAGGAACCGGATGCTTCCCTCTTTGGCCAGCGCCAGCACCGTGAGGGCAGGATTTTCTCCAATGACATATTCCTGCACCATGCCGACGGAGGCGAAGATGGAGAACTTCACCGGGGTGTCGCGGATGCCCAGATGCTCCAACTCTGCATTGAGCTGTTTGGAGATGGTGAACAATCTGGAGATTGACGCGCCCGATTCAATTTCCTCGAAATATGAAATATGCACGGTCTTGCCGCGGTTGGCTTTCACCGCCTCGAGAATTTTCTCAATGTCGTAGTTCAACGACCTCTCCGTAGTCTTGAGCTTGCGGCCGGGGCTGCTGATTGTGACTGTGTAATCCAGGCATCCGGACTGCCGGTTGTAATCCAGATAGAGCTTGGTGGCCCTGAACGGCAGGAACCCTCCCCTGATCGGGATGACTGCGATGTTGACTGCGTTGGGGTCAGTCTTGTTGGCCACCATCTGGTCTCCGAACACTTTCATGGCCCGAAGATAGGAATTCGCGACATCGAATTGCCTGGCGCCCTCCGCGCTGGCGAGGGCGACTTCGTTGGCAATGCCAATAACACTGCCATCCTCAGACATCGTCCGGACCCGCGTTATTCCATCGATTTTCTCCCGTCTCTCAAGCCGGTTGAATTCCAGGAACGGGATTCGGTCAATCCTGCCCAAAAGTTTGAGATACGCGGCCACCGCATCCGGAGCCATGGTGCCAAGTTGCCGGAAGGTCTTTTGCGCATCCCCGCCGCGGATCAGGAGTTCAACATGGTATTCGCTCAATCCGTTCTTCACAAGATAATCATACTGGGGGCCATCAACAGTTATCCCGCGCTGGCGCAGGATCTCCATGCCGGGTGTCTTCTCCATAAGGCCGATGTCGACCCCGGGTGTCCTCGTTTTCCCGAGCGCGGTCTTTTCACTCAACTGCTGCTTTTCATACGCCTCGAACATCGGCCCAGATTCGACGTTATCCATCCTTCGGATTGGCGCTTCCTTGCCTTTGTTCATCCCGATTTCGGACCAGTACATCTTCTGCCTGCTTCTATTGTAGAGCATGGCATATTTTTTCCCATTGACATCCACAACTGCGGGATTCCCGTTCCAGGCGCTCATCGAAAACCCATTCTCCATGAACGGCATATTGATGTCGAGTCCGGTTCCGGCCGGCCCTTTTTTCTGGAGCCTAATTTCCAGCGTGGTCGGCCCGCCGTCAATCTGCGGCCCGCTTGTCACTCCCACGCTGCCCCCCATCTTCTCCACGTCCGCCTTGACTGTGCTTAAGCCCACCTGAGTGGAGCCGGCCTTGCCGTAATTCTCGATGCCGCTCTTGTAGTTGAATGCCTTTGGCGCGTCTTGCACAGAAAAGCCCGGCCCGTCATCCATGACTTTGATGCGCACCTCGCTCGGCGTCACTTCCACCTCAATCCACGCCTTCGTGCTTCCGTAGCGCTCTGCATTGGAACAAAGATTGTTCACCGCGCGGCGCAGCAGGTAATGGTCGAAGAAGGCGTCCAAAGACACGAACGGGTCGGTAGCGTCAATCTGCCTGCGCGCGCCGTCCGCGCCAATCTCATAAATTTTCAGCGACTGGCCTGCGAATTTCCCATAGCTCTTGACGGCCGTATTGAAGTAATTGTTGGATGCCTCCACAATGTCGTATTCTCCGGAGTTCAGCCGGCGCACGCCGCTCTCCCCGAGCGCGTTCAGCTCGTTCAGCGCGCTTGTCAGGCCGCCGCTGTTTTTGCGCAGGGCGGTGTTGAAAAAGCCGATATCGCCGGCCAGCTCGGCATTCTGCGGCGGCTGGGTCTTCAAAAGATTGTCAACCTGCAGCGTAACCTGCTCAATCTGTTTCTGCACGTCTGCCGCCTGTCTTTTCAGCTCCGCAGCCAGCGCGTCGCGCTGTTTCACATCTGTCAGTTTGGTGAGCTTGTCGAACCCGTCGTT
>CAYIMK010000194.1:0-2010 GCA_964364595.1 Microcaldota archaeon
CGGAGTTGCAAAAGTCATCCGCCAGTGGGAGTCATCCGGCAAATCTCGCGAGCTGGTGGCGCATCAGGTGCTGCTGGACATTTTGCGCGGCGAGCTCATCAAGGGCGACCAGGCAGCCCTAATTGACCAGGGCGTGCGCACGGCCGTTTCAATCCTCACAGAGGGCGTGCTGGTGGCCCCCACTGAAGGCATAGCCCACATCAAGCTCAAGAAAAACCCGGACGGCAGCGAATGCCTTGCCATCTACTTCGCAGGCCCCATCCGCTCGGCCGGCGGCACGGTGGCGGCGCTGTCGGTTGTGATGGCCGACGTGGCGCGCAGGCATTTCAAAATCGGCGACTACCGCCCCACCGAGGACGAGGTGGAGCGCTATGTGGAAGAGGTCACGCTCTACGACGAGCGCTGCGCGCACCTGCAGTACAAGCCGACCGATGACGAGCTGCGCCACATCGTGCGCCACTGCCCCGTGTGTGTGGAGGGCGAGCCGACCGAGGAGGCCGAAGTGTCGGTCCACCGCGACCTGCCGCGGGTGGAGACGAACCGCGTGCGCGGCGGCATCGCGCTGGTGCTGTGCGAGGGCATCGCGCAGAAGGCGGCCAAGGTGCTCAAGTATACTCAGAAAATCAATCTTGACTGGACTTTTCTCGAATCCCTTGCAAAGGGCGTGAAGAAATCACAAGGCCAATTCGAGCTGAAACCCGACCCAAAATTCCTTGAAGAGCTTGTGGCCGGCCGGCCAATCTTTTCCTACCCAATGAAGCCGGGCGGCTTCCGCCTGCGCTACGGCCGCACGCGCGCGTCAGGGATTGCTGGCAAGGCAATCCATCCGGCCTCAATGTATATGCTCGACTCCTTCCCCGCCATCGGCACGCAGCTCAAAATCGAGCGCCCGGGCAAGGGCACGGTCGTAAGTCCCTGTGATTCCATTCTTGGTCCAGTTGTGAAACTGGCCGACGGCTCGGTGGTGGAAGTCACCTCATCGAAACAGGCGCAGGCACTGGTGCCGCAAGTTGTCGAAATCCTGTTTCTTGGAGATTTGCTGGTGCCTTACGGCGACTTCCTCAAGGCCAACCACCCGCTCGTGCCATCCGGCATGGTGGAGGAGTGGTGGGAGCAGCTGGCAGCCGCCAAGAGCA
Source organism: Microcaldota archaeon (assembly GCA_964364595.1). GTDB lineage: Archaea > Micrarchaeota > Micrarchaeia > Anstonellales > Anstonellaceae > CAIXYX01. Next base: position 1,137 of record CAYIMK010000194.1, read on the forward strand.
TCAAATTCCGCCACGACCTGCCGGCAGCCGAGGCATTCAAGCTTTCCCGCGAGCACGGCATCCCGCTCCATCCGCGCTGCACTTTCTTCTGGCATGACCTCTCGTGCGAGCAGATACAGCAGCTGGCCGAGTGGCTGGGCGGGGGCAAACTGCAATATGAGTGGTTCCGCCTCAAATCCCTCTCGCTCGAGTCCGCGCCCGCGAAGCGTGTGCTCGAGCTTTTGTGCATCCCGCATCTGGTGGCCGAGGGGCACATCATAATCGAGGGCGAGCGCGCTTTCGCCCTTCTGATGAGCTTGGGCCTGCTTGACGAGCCAAAGCACACTCTTGGCATGGCCCGCTTCCGCACCGTCTTCGAGCCGGCCAAGACGCCTCTGGACAACATCAACGCGCTGGCCGGCATCTCGGTTTTCGCCAAGGCGCCGGTCTATGTGGGCACCCGCATGGGCAGGCCGGAGAAATCGCGCGAGAGAAAAATGGAGCCGCCAACCCACGTGCTCTTTCCTCTTGGCCATCTGAGCAAGAACCGCTCGGTGGTGCGCCAATACGACCGGGCCCGCACAGACGAGTCGAAAGAGGGCCGCGGGCTTCCGCTCGAAGTGGCCCGCCTCAAATGCAAAACCTGCGGCACGCTCTCATTGGGGCTCAACTGCCCTGCCTGCGGCGGCGAATGCCTCTGGCAGCGGGTTTGCTCCAACTGCGGCGCTCTTGCCCGCTCGGGCGAGTGCTCCTCATGCCACGGCCGCGCGCATTGGTGGGAAGTGCGCAACGTGGATTTGGTGCGCGTGATGGAGTCGGCCAAGCGCACGCTGGGCTGGTCCTCGCTTCCAGATGTCAAGGGCGTGCAGGGCCTCATCTCGGCTTACAAGATTCC
>CAYIMK010000195.1:0-1921 GCA_964364595.1 Microcaldota archaeon
ATGCGGAGATGGCCAAGACCCTCGCCTCCTGGGGCAACCCGAAGAACTACCATTCCCAGCGCTACAAAGGATTGGGCGAGATGAATCCAAGGCAGCTGTGGGAAACCACCATGGACCCGGCCACGCGCAGCATGCTGCAGGTGACGGTGGACGACGCCATGAAGGCGGACGAGCTCTTCACCATCCTGATGGGAGATGCCGTAGAGCCAAGACGGCAATATATCGAAAAATATGCCAAAGATGTGAAAAATCTGGACATCTGATAAGGCGAAAATATGGCTGAAAAGAAACAGAACGAATCCAAAAAAATTGAAGCGCCCGCTTCGCCCGCTCCCAGTCACGCAACCTCATCCTCGCCCTCCCCAACCCCCATCTCCACATCCGCATCCGGCCCTGTTTCTTCCGTTCCCCATCCAACCGGCACCATCCACCAGCGCCTCATCGAGAAGGAGATGCATCTCTCTTACATCGATTACGCCATGTCGGTCATAACCGGACGCGCATTGCCGGATGTGAGGGACGGATTCAAGCCCGTGCACCGGCGTGTGCTATTCGCCATGTACGAGCTGTCCAACACCCACGACAAGCCCCACAAGAAATCGGCGCGCATTGTCGGCGAAGTATTGGGCAAATACCACCCCCACGGCGACACCTCGATTTACGATACTCTTGTGCGCATGGCGCAGGACTTTTCTCTTCGCTATCCGCTGGTGGACGGGCAGGGAAATTTCGGCGGAATTGACGGGGATAACCCGGCCGCGATGAGATATACGGAGAGTCGCATGGCCAAAATAACCGACGAGATGCTGCTGGACATAGATAAAGAGACCGTGGATTTCACCCCCAATTTCGATAACACGCTCAAAGAGCCATCCGTTCTTCCGGCCAAACTGCCCAACCTGCTCATCAACGGCTCGGCCGGCATAGCGGTCGGCATGGCCACCAACATCCCGCCCCATAATCTGGGCGAAGTATGCGACGCCATCGCACTTTTGCTCGAAAAACCGGAAACCGACGGCATGATCCTGGCCCAAATCGTGCGGGGCCCCGATTTCCCGACCGGCGCCCAAATCCTGGGCCGCTCCGGCATCCTGGAGGCCTATGCGACCGGCCGCGGCTCAATCAGCATCCGCTCGGTAGCCGAAATTATTGACAGCAAGAAGGAGAAGGGGCGCAAAGCCATCCGCATCTCCGAGCTGCCTTATCAGGTCAACAAGGCCGAGCTTGTGAAAACAATTGCCGAAATGGTGCGCGACAAGAAAATCGAGGGCATTGCCGACATTCAGGACCGCTCGGACAAGGACGGCCTTGAAATACACATCGAATTGAAGAGAGACGCCAATGCCGACATCGTGCTCAACACCCTCTATTCCAAAACAAGCCTCGAAACCTCGTTTGGCATCAACATGCTCGCGCTGGTGGGCGGAGAGCCCAAAGTCCTGCCTCTGCGCGAGATGGTCTGGCAATTCATACTTCATCGCCGCGAAGTGATACGCAAGCGCAGCGTGTTCGATCTGGGCGTGGCCAAGGACAAGAAGCACATTTTGGAAGGCCTGCAAATCGCGCTTTCCGACATAGACAAAATAATCGACACAATCAAGAAAGCCAAAGACCCGGCCATCGCCCGCGCCTCTCTTATGGCCGGCTGGAAACTTTCGGAAAAGCAGGCACTCGCCATTTTGGACACCAGGCTCTCGCGCCTCACCTCGCTTGAGCGCGAAAAAATAGACGAGGAGTGCAAGCAGCTGACTGAAACAATTGCAGAACTCGAATCAATTCTGGCAGACCCAAAGAAAGTGGATAGCATTATCAAATCCGACACTGCGTCCCTCAAATCCAAATACTCCGACAAGCGCCGCACCGCTATCCTGGAGGATGCAGACGGCGGTGAATTCGGGGCCGAGGACTTGATTCCGGACGA
>CAYIMK010000196.1:0-1915 GCA_964364595.1 Microcaldota archaeon
GCAATGCTAAAGCTTTGCCTAAAATGTTCAAATATCTAACGGATTAGCTATTAGATTTAAAAAAAGATGGACGGCGGGCCGACGGATGGACGAGAATTGGCCCTGTCCACTGATTGGAATTCGGACCCCTAATCTCTGCCGTGCGCCCCAATCTCTATTTCAGCCCCTGCACGCAGAAGCTGAAGCCGAGTTGGGTGTAAGCCCCGTTCTTTTCCACGTCAACGCTGGCGAACCCCACCAGGCTGTTGGTGAAGCGGCGCTCCACCCTCGCCCCGAACGGATAGGCGAACGAATCCGGGGCATATTTTACAACCGCCTTGTTCTCCTCGTCCGAATACCCGACGCTGTACTGGGGCGAGAAGGTCGGCCTTGTAGGGTTGTAGAACGCCTGCGGGGAAAAGCCCCACGCCTCGTCGATTTCAAACGTAACTTCCTTTTTCTTCTCGCCGCCCCATTCGTAGAACACTCCGGCCCGGCTGTGCACGCTTCCTGAGAAATTCCTCCGCCCGCCCCACGCGGCCCCGATGTCGAGCGGCGTGAGCTCGACTTTGAGGTTCTGCATGGGCAGCACGCTCGCCATGTAGGGCGCGAGGCCTGTAATGAAGAAGAAGTCCGATGCAAGCTGCTGGCCGCCGACAAGGGCCAGATTCATGCTCGGCAGCCACGCCTGCTGCGCAATCCCTTCCCCATCGCCTTTTTTGCGCAGGTTGTAATACGCGCCGAACGGGCTGCCAAGCGAATAAGGCGTGTATGCCCTGAAAATGCCGAAGCGCACGCTCCTGAACTTGTCGTCGAACCCGCCCCCGGCCCGCGCGATGGAGCTCCCTTCGGCAGTGAGCGAGAGCTGGATTCCGGTCTTTTCCTCCAAATGCCTCAGCCCGAAATTGGTGGCAGCGCGCAGAACCCGAGCAGACGGCAGCTCGAGGTGGCCGGTTTTTGACATCACCCCCATCGAGAACGGCACATAGCCGTTCGCGCCCAGTATCGTCTCGAACGCGCGATAGGGCTCGGTGCCTCCATCTGCAACCTGGCCGTAGTCTACGTTCCATATCCTCTTGTCGCGGTAAAGCGCCTCGATGTGCGGCACATCCGACCCTTTCGTCATCGTCAATATGACAGCGTGCTTGAGCCGCAGCTCGTCCCCCAGCTTTCGCCCGGCCGAGGCATGGATGCCGCCGCAGACATCGGTCAACTGGCCGCTCTCGAACCTCTCGAAGAGGCCGTTTGCATCAGAGCCGGGAAACATCGCCTTCGCCGGGTCGCCGGCCTTGTTGTAATCGTACATCATCCCGAATTTGGCGAGCCAGTAGGAGACGGCCGACACCCGCTCGAATTCGCTCCGGTTCCTGTTCATCTCTCCGACAAGGCCGTAGAACGCATCCGCGCTCCTGAACTTCAGTTTCGGGCTGCCATAAACTTTGAAGTATTCAATCACCGCGCCCATCTGGCTGTTTGAAGCGCAGGTCTCGTACATCCGGACGGCTTTGCGGAAGGAGTCCAGCGACTCTTTGGTGAAATACTTCTCAGCCATCGGCAGGTTGTCCAGAAGCGTCACCAGCTTATGGTTCATGCCGACGTTGACCGCCGCCTTGCCTCCGTCCAGCGCGATGGCGTTTCCCACGAACAGTCCGCCGCGGAAAAGCTCGAAAATAAGGTCGTTGACGCCGTTGTCGGAGCGCAGGGCCTGTTTTGACGGGTCGGACTGCCATGGAGGGGGCAGCTTGATTTGCATCACAAATACCATGCAAGTCCCGTTCCATCATCTATGGCTGCTCTCATCCGAGTTCGTCATTATGGCTGCACCCACTCTATCTCATAATACTCGTACGGCGAGCCCGGAATCTCAATTCGGTGCACGGCGTAATAGGTGACGCTCGTCTCGCGGTCGGCGATGGCAATCATCAGCTCGAGCCCC
>CAYIMK010000197.1:0-833 GCA_964364595.1 Microcaldota archaeon
ACAAAACGTTTTCTTTCTGGGGTAAAGACCTCTTTCTTTCATCAGAAAGAAAGAGGGATTTATTGGACACAGGGGGATTCGAACCCCCAGCCTCCTGCATGCCATGCAGGCGCGCTACCGTTGCGCCATGTGCCCTTAGGCTTTTTCTTTTCTTTTGCGAAAGAAAAGAAAAACCCTGGAAAAAGAAAAGAAAAATAAAGAAAAAACCTAAAATAAAATAAAGCAATCCCCGCGCCTTAGGAGGGCGAGATGTAGACGACCGAGTCGCCGCGCAGGAGCACCGTGCCGATGCCGCGCTTGACCTCGCCGTCTTTCAGCTGCTCCGCCTTCTCCAGCACGAGGTTCATGTGAACGTCGTAGCTGACCATGGTGCCCCGCATCTCAGTGCCCCCTTTGAGGCCCACCACTACGGTGTTGTGCAAGGACGCGTTCAGCACGTCGAATGGCCGCTTATCTGTCATAGAAATCCACCTCTAAAAAACAACCAAAGTATGGTGTCGTCTTCCATAGTCCTCTCAAAGCTTAAAAAACACAAGGGATGGGAAAAAACCGGTTTTGCCATCACCGGCTTTGCGTCACGAGGATGCCGCCAATCGCCTGGCTGGGCGGCGAGTAGATGGGCGCGCCGGAAAAGCCGCTGAAGCTGCGGCCGACGGGATTGAAGCTGCCTTTGAGCGTGCCGTTCGCAAGCGGCGGGTAGTCGGAGGCGATGCGCATGGTCCTGTTTGACACGGCATAGGTCTGGCCGCCGGCCACGATTGTCGAGGGCAGGACAACTTCAAGCACATACCCCTGTGTGAAGTTCACGGCCATGCCGGGAATGGTGTCGTTCC
>CAYIMK010000197.1:843-1905 GCA_964364595.1 Microcaldota archaeon
GAAATTCTTTGCTATGCGACGCTGCTCGGCGCGGCGTCGCTGCGGTTGCTGCGCACTGGGAACACCCCGAGGGGAGAATCAGGGAAGACTGGGGTTATGCCCAGAGCGGCGAGGTCGGCGCTCACCTGCGCCCGGTTGGCGTAGTCAGGCCGCACGCCGATGAGGTCAATCTGCACGTTGTCGCTGTCGAGCCAGAATGGCCGGCTGGAGAGGAGGGCGGATTTCTGCTGGTCGGTGATGAACGATTTGGTTCGCACATAGGAGCGCATCTGGTAGCGCACCCGGTCGCCGCCGGGGAGGGAGGCCTCGAACGTGTTTGTGTTGAGAGTGCGGTTCTGCCAGGGGATGAAGGCCTGCCAGAAGGAAGTGGAAAGATTCACTGATGCTGGCGCGAATTCAACGTTGACGATGCCGGCTGGCAGGGCACGTATGTTTATTGGGCCGGCCGTGATGGCATTGCCTGTCACGTCTGCGTCAAACGCCACCTCGAACACGTCGCCATCCGCGAATACGGGTGTGTCCTCGAAATTATAGACGCCCCCGGACACTGTTCTGACTGTTCCTGCGCCATTGTCCATATAGGCCTGCGCGATGCTTATTGCGCCCTGCCCGCGGACGGTGAGGTTGAGCAGGAGGAGGTCGCGGGAGAGGTTGGCCACGTATACGGCATCCGAGAGGCCGAGGATGCGCCCGCCCGTGAGGGGCAGGTCCTTGGTTATGATGCCCTGCGCCTTGAGGGGCTGCAGGAGCGCATCAAGCCCGTCGCTGGAGCCGGAGACGACGAGCACCGGCTCCCAGTAGAGAAGGGTGGCGTTGGCCACGCCGCGGCCCGTGAAGCGGAAATTTGGGTCGGCCGCCAGATTGGACGTCTTGCCGGCGCCCCCGCTGGCGCCTCCGATGGGGTTGAAGAGGTAGATGGCGAAGGTGGAGAAGACGAAGAGCAGGATCACGCCGATGACCAGATAGCGCTTGCGGTCGTCTTTGCTGAGGTTGTCGAACATGGAGATTCACCCGATAGACAGGATTTTTGGTTTATCCCGAATTGCAGTTTCTTCCAAAATT
>CAYIMK010000198.1:0-566 GCA_964364595.1 Microcaldota archaeon
CGCATCGCTCAAATAATCCCCGAAACGGCGGGAATCCCCCGAAGCCGGATACCAGAACCAGTTGGCCACGTTGACGCCGCGGGCCAGATTCTTCACGCGCTGGGCGGAGACTGTGTTGAGATGGACAAAAGACGCGCCGGTGGCATTTTCGGCCATGGTTTGATTTTGAGACGCAACACTCGAATTGGTGTTGTTTTGTTCTGCCGGAGCTGGCGCTTGCTGGATGCATGCGGCTGACAGGAAGAGAAGAGCCGCCAGAATCAGGATGAAAACTTTCGTCATCGTCCGTCCTTCTCTCGGCTCAAATAAAAGGCAAATGGTTCAGCTAATGCATTGCGAGCGGCACATCCGCCCTCTGGCTCTTGGAACTGCCGTCTGTTTTGAGCCGCGGCCGCGCGAAGACGGCGAATAGAATGGCATAGGTGATAATTACCGCCGCCATGGCCAGGAACGGGTAGCGGTGGTCCACTCCATAGAGCGCGCCGCCCACCAGGGGGCCCATGAGCTGGCCGGTGGACTGGAACGACGAGACCAGGCCCATCACTCCGCCGCGCTTGCCGCCCACC
>CAYIMK010000198.1:576-1904 GCA_964364595.1 Microcaldota archaeon
CATGAGCACCACTTTTAAAACTGCCTGAATAATTTGACCGATGGAAACACCAGCGCGTTGCCGGAGATGAAGATGGCAATCGGAATGATGAGGGTGAGCCAGTCGTGGGTGAACATCAAAAGCAGAAAGCCAAGGCCTGAGAGAAGCAGGCCTGTCGGAATTGACACCAGCTCGCCGTATTTTGAGATGATGTAGTTGCCGGCGAATTGCATGCCAAGCACAAGCACTCCGATGTATGTGAAGAGCAGGCCGATTTGAGCTGAGCCGAATCCCATGCGCGCGGACGTGAAGAGGGCCAGCGTGGCGTCCAGTCCGCCGAACATGAATGATGTCATGAAGGAACCCAAGAATAGGAAGAGCAGCGGAGAGGCCAGATGCGAGAGAAGACTGACCTCCTGAGCCGCAATGTCGCGGCTGGCCGGCTTTTCAACCGGCTCTTTTACAAAGCGCCAGACGCACAAGAAGTTGAGGAATGCCATGGCGGCCGAGAGGAGGAAAGCGGCCTGAACCGAGATGCCTGCCGCAAGCCCGCCGAATGCCGGGCCCATGATGAAGCCGAGCGAAAAGCTCATGGACACCATGTTCATGGCCTTTGAGCGCTGCGCCTCGTTCGTGAAATCCGAAATGAGCGAGAGGCATGCCGGGAAAATTGCAGATGCCGAGATGCCCTCGATTGCCCGGCCGACAAAAGCCATCGTCAATGAATTGGTTCCCGCAAAAACCAGATAACCGATGGTAAAACCTGCAGTGCCCAAGAGCAGAATGCGCTTTCGGCCGTAGCGGTCGGCCAGTTTGCCCATAATTGGTGAGAAAAGCAGGCTCATAGCGGCAAAAGTGGCGGTGAGCATGCCCAGCTCGATTGGTTGCGCTCCGTGTGCCAGTGCATAGAACGGCAGGATTGGCAGTATGACGCCGAATCCGAACGCCATCATAAAGAGCGTGAAGAGCGTGGCTGTGACGCCCGGTGTGGAAAGAATATTTTTGAACGACATATGGCGCAGCCTCGAGATGTTTTCTAGCCGAGTGAGGGAATCGAACCCCCCTAATCCGCTCTGCAGGCGGATGCATAGCCTCTCTGCCAACTCGGCACCGAACCGCAAGGCCATCGACGGCTCTTCAGAGCCGTCGGGGCGCCAACGGCGCACAAGCGCCATTGAGCGCGGGGGAACATCAGAATTATCGAAGTCCCCCTCCTTTCAGTTTGAGGGCCCGCGAGACGCCTTCTGCGTCTCGGGGCACCGTCGGCTCCCAAGAGCCGACGGCCGTGTTCCGGCGTTCCAACCCCGACTGTTTGGGGTTATTACCATCGTGAATTGAACTTTATAAAA
>CAYIMK010000199.1:0-1860 GCA_964364595.1 Microcaldota archaeon
TCGTCCAGATCATCCATCTTGCGCGAAGCGGGAATGGCGGCCGCCTCCAGCGCTGACGCCTGCATGGCCCGCACGTGCGTCAGGCCGACTTTTGCCGCGCCCTCGCTGTCGGCGGCGCGGGCCGCAGCCCACAAGAGATGCAGCGAGATGCGCGCATCGCCGCCCGCCTTGGCTCCAACGGCCGCGCACAAGGGAATGACTTCGGACTCCAGAGCGTTTGGCGCGAAAGCCCGCTTCGCCCTCTCGGTGAGAATGGCTTTCAATTCGGTCGGCGTGTAGGGCGAGAAATGGATGACATGATTGGTGAGCGAGGAGCGCACGCGCGCGTCCAGCTTCATGGGCAGCTCAACGTCGTTGGTGATGCCGATGACGGCGCAGGGCAGGCCCAGCGCCTCGGCGCTGCGCGACAAATCATAGAGAACCCGGTCCTCGCGCGTGGTGGAGGCGAGCAGGCGGTCGGCCTCGTCCAGCACGATGATTGGCAGGGGGCATTGCTCGCGCCGGCCGATTTCCCGCAGACGCGCCACCACCTCATCGGCCGCGATGCCGCGCCGCGGCATCATGTCGCCCAAAGCGGTCACCAGCTCGTTGAGTATTCCGAAACGCGTGGATGTTTCCCAGCAGTTGATGTAAATTGGAAGAGCCCGCTTGGAAACCTCGCTCAATTGCTTTAGCACCAGTTTCGCCATCGTCGTCTTGCCCAGGCCAGGCGCGCCCACCATGAGCACGCTCGAGGGCGCCTGGTTGCGGGTGGCCGGCTGCAAAAACGAGGCCAAATCACGCATCTGCCGCTCGCGCCCCGGCATGTCGTCGGGGAGGAAATCGGGCTGCAGGACCGACTCGTCGCGGAAGATGCCGCCCGAGGACGTCATCTGCCTGAAAATGTTTGAGGCCATCGGCGCTAGGATGGAAGCCCAAGTTTATCAAACTGACCATTTGACGCGGAAGGGGGGGAGGGTCAGGAGGAACGTGAAACTGGGGAGGGGGGCCGAGCCCCCCTCCGCGGTTCCGAATAAACCACTTTTAATAACAATATTTATATACTCTGGCCGGCCTAATTCTTTTATGCGAGCTTCGACGAAGGCCGTCATTCTTCTCACCGCCTTCAGCTTCGGCCTCCACTCGGGCCAGATGAGCGGCCAGCCAAAAGGCAGGACCAGCATCAAAGGGAATGATGCCGCCGCTGGCCGGACCATCCAGACGTTCGGCAAGCCCCTGCCGGATAAAATGGGAACCAACTATGTTTTTACCCTCACCACCCGCCAACGCGAGCTGGTGGTCGGAGCATTCCTGGAGCAGGTGGACTCCATCCGCGCAATGGATGGCCGGAGCGGAAAGCTGGAGCCAAACAAATACCTGATGAGCGGGGCGCAGGATTTTGCAGACAAGCTCATGAAAGCCACTGATGAGCAATGGGATGGCCTGAACCACAATTTCGGCGGGCCGATGCCAACCCATATGACGGCCAGCCAGAAAGCCAGATTAGACGTGGTGAGCGAGTGCTTGGCCCGCGATTGGATACCGGCCGGCCCGGCAGATGGGACGGGCGGGAAACCGCCCGCGACTGCCCGGCCAGGAGAGTCGCAGTCCGACCAGCTCCGCGCCGGCTCAGCTTCGTGGAGCGGAAACATCCTGCCGGATGACCCCGGCCAGTGGAACGATGCGCAATGGGGGCAGCTTGGGGCCAAGGCGGCCTGGTCGTTCTATCTCTCGGTGAAGTGGGGCCATCAGGCGGCCCTGCTCAACCCGGTCCAGAAAATCAAAATCGGCGTGGGATTCAGCATCCATCAACAAATCAAAAAGGCCGGCTCGGTGCAGTGGAAGGAATGGGTGACGGACCTTGTTTTCTGGATGGGCTAC
>CAYIMK010000200.1:0-1835 GCA_964364595.1 Microcaldota archaeon
CAAGATGGCTCCTGAAAAAGTTCTTTCCATCCTGCAGGCGCACTGGGGCGGCATCTGCAAAGATTTTGCCAAAATCGAGTCAGACCGCAACGGCAATTGGGGTCCGGGCAAGGCCGTGCCGCCGAACTATGTTGCCACCCTGCTGGCCCGTTTCTATCTCAACGCCGAGGCGCGCCGCATATCCCCCAACATGATGGAAGTCATAGTCAGCAAGGAAAGCAACTGGAACAAGGATTTGGTGAGCAATCAGGACATGGGCCTCTACCAGCTGAACAGGACCTCCATCGACGACATGTGCCAGATGGATGTCAACACGCACAGACAGATTCGCATGAACGGGGTCAACAACCAGATGAAGAAGTGGGGGCTCAAGCCCTTCGACACCCATCTCGGCCAGTATTACGAAACCAGCCGCAAGAACGGGCGCGGATGGAAAAAACTCGAATTCGACCCAAATCCCAAAAGCCGCTACTATCAGGCGCTTTGCAGCCCAGATGCGGTCGAGATGGCCTCCTGGGTGATTGTCCGCAAAATGCTGGACAATGGCATCACCTGCCCGCCCGACAAGATGAGCGAGGCGCAGATGCAAACGGTATTCCGGGCCTATAACTCGTCGAAGTCTGCCAAATCCTACGCAGCAGATGCGATGACGCGCCTCAACTGGGTCAAGTCTCCCTAAATCCAATGAACTGGCCGCAAACGGCTTTTGTTTTACGGCTCTATCCTGACGCTTCGGCCGCGCCGCGCTGGGAGGTGGCCAATGCCTTTTCGAGCATGGCCCTCAACTCCTCTGATTTGGCCCGCAGCTTGTCCTCCTGTTTGCCCAAAGAGCCGGCCCTCACTTCAAAAGTCTCGAGTTTCTCGGTCAAATCTTTCTTGGCCGCAGCCGCGCTGGTCTCGATGAGGAGATTGCCGATTGCCTTGTAGATTTTTCCCGGGGCGTCTTTGAGCTCCTCGGCGGCCATCTTCATCTCCTCGACCTGCAGCGACACCTGCTGGCGCTGCATGCCTACCATCTGCAGCTGGCGCTGCAAATTCTGGAATTCGTCCACCTGGGACTGGAGCTTTTGGGGGTCGCGGATTGGTTCGGCCATGAAAATACACCTTCGTTTTATGTGATGATACTATTCGACGGGGTGCTTTCTGCAAAGAAGGTTATAAACCCTGCAGACTTCGCATCAGGCCCGCTCCAGACAACGCAACAGTTCGGCCAGCCTCTCGGCGGTATAATGCACAACCTTCTTTTTTCGGGCCGGGAGGGGCGGCAAGGTGATGAGAACGCGCGAGCCATCGGCGCGGGCAGCTATTTTTTTGCCTGCAATCTGTTCCAGCTGCTTTTGCAGCACGGGCGCGGCCGAGCGGGCCGCATTGTGAGTGGCAAAGTCGAACTCCATTCACTCCACCCATCCATATTCCATGGAAAGCAGCAATTCCTTTCCAGCCGCGAGCTTTAGCGAATTTTCATTTTTATTTTTTGTTTTTTTTGCCTCAACTTTCACTTCAATCGGCTCGTCAGCAAATTCGGCAAGCGGATGGTTTTCAAAGCCAAAGAAAGAGATGGCCGCGGACTCTTCGCCGTTCTTTTTTGCTGCCACGAATGCGTAAGCGTCTTCGCCAATAATCTGCATCGGGTTTGCGCCTGTTTTCATTTTTTGAACAGCAAGCGTGCGCTCATCCCATGACCATTCCTCTTTCCCGTCCTCATTCAAAACAAGATGGCGGGAACGGATGGAGAAAAGAGAGTTTGGCTTGCCGGTGTTATCACTCGCCATGAACACCAGCAGTGTTTTCTCGCCGGCACGCTTCGCCCGCTCATCAAGTCTTTCGAGCTTTGT
>CAYIMK010000201.1:0-1824 GCA_964364595.1 Microcaldota archaeon
ACAAAAAAAATCAGAGACAGTTTATCGCCGCCGCGCCAGCGAGTTGCCGGGCGCTTAGGACGGAGCCGTTCCGCCGCCTTCTTTGGGCGCGTGCACCAGATGCTTGACTATGGTGCCGTAGGCAGGCCGCGTAATCAGCACGCCCATGATGTAGCCCAAAATCGTCGAGGTGGCGAAGCCGATGACGTCGATGAGCCCTGAGAAGAGCAGGGGCAGCATGGCCACCGAGGCCACCAGCGCGTTGGTGACGATGATGGCGAACGCCTTGTTCAGCCGCTCCTGCGTGTCCTCGTGCGCCGCTTTCTTGAGTATTTCGTCCGTCACCACGATTTGGGCGTCAACCGAAACGCCGATGGCGGCGATGATGCCGGCCATGGCCGCCAAATCGATTGAAAACGAGCCGATGATGGCGAGCAGGATGATGATCTCGGAGAACGAGATGAACACGATTGGCAGCACCACTTTGAGCGTGCGGTAGCGCAGGGCCACCATCAGCGAGATGCATAACATGGCGAAGACGGCGCCTATCATGGAAAGGCGCAAGAATTCCGCCCCCAGCGGCGCCTGAACTTCCTGCACCTGCCCGACCGAGATTTGCACCGGCAGCGCGCCGCCTTTGAGCACCGCCATGGTTTCGCGGGCCTTGCGGTCGGCGTCCACCAGCCGCTCGTTGCCCACGCCGACGGCCGGGCCGTTGATGGTGTATGCATTGAACGCGCTGGGCACGCCCTGCGTGACGTCAGCGGAGAGGCCGGGGGCGGATTTGAGCCCTACAGCCGTCCATTGGTTCACTACCGTGCCGATGAGGCCGCCGCGGCTGATGCGGTATTGGGGCTGCATGTCGGCCGGACTGCGCTCCACCAGCACATAGCCCGACTGGTTGAGCAGATTCTTGAGCCCGGCGCTGGCGTTGGAGGAGAGGATGGCCCTGGTCTTGTTGCCCTTTGCTTTGGTGAAGTTGGAGCCCTGCGCCAGCACGTCATCCTCAGTATATATAGAGACTGGGTCCGCGCACAGCTTGAGCGCTTCCTGCGCGGCCTTGAGGGCCTCGTCGGCCCGTATGGTGCTGGCCGCCACGCTGTCGAGGTTGGCCTGCGCCAGCAGGTCGGTCTTGGAGATGACGATGATTGCGTCGCTGGGGCGGTCCACGAACATGTAAATCGGATAATCAGTCTTGCCGCGCGCGGCGGCGGTGAAACGGGACTGGCCGGCGGGAGTGACTGAGAATGATATAGCCCAGTCTCCGCCGCTCTGCGACAGCTGCGCGCCGGTGACGCGGTAGATGCGCTGGGTGAGCACGTCGCTGCCCTCAATCGCCGTCTGGCCGTCCACCGTGGCGGTGAACACGCCCTGCTGTGAGAGGATGCTCAAAATCTCGGTAAGCAGCTCCTTGTTTGTCTTGGCCACCTCTACGTAGATTTGCGAGTCGCCTACAGGGCGCACGCGCACCTCTGTGAGGGCGAAGGCGGACGCGCGGGCCTTGATTGTAGTCACCATGTCACCCATGGTGACCGGGTCCACCGGCTGCTCGAGCAGCACCGGCACGCGCAAACCTCCCGAAAAGTCGATGCCGAATTTGAGGCCGCCGCCGAACGGGCCTCCGTTTAGGAACACCCATCCTATGGCTATGAGCAGGAGGAAAAGCAGCATCATGACGCGCCGCTCCTGGAGGATTTCGATGATAACGTTGGCCATGCGCATGCACCTTATCTATGGTCTGAAGAAGTAGCTCAGCAGGGGCCGCTCAGGCCCGCCCGTGCCCTTCTTCTGCTGCTCTTCGGCGTAATTCAGGACGATGACTGCGTTGAAGCACCACGTGGCAAA
>CAYIMK010000202.1:0-1816 GCA_964364595.1 Microcaldota archaeon
CGATCGAGAAGATTGGGGAAAATCTGGCTGTTGAGGCGAACAGCAATAGAAATGGATTCTTACTCTCATTTGTAAAACAGAAACTAAACGCCGCGCTGCTGGGCGGCGCAGGTGCGTCCTCGGCTCCCATTGTCGCGTTCATGAAGAAGAAGTCGGACAGGCGTTCGCTGCGCCTGCGCACTCAGACTGGGCGGACGCTGGAGTGCTCCGAAGACCACCCAATCATCACGCCCATTGGCATGATGCCGGCTGGACAGGTGACGGCCGGTATGCCCGTAGTGGTCTCCTATTTCGACGGCGTGCCTTACCAAAAAAGCGAATTCTGGGACGAGCGGTCGATGGGCATCGTCGCCAAGGTGTTTGGTTACTTGCTTGGTGATGGCAGTCTGACCCGCTACAAAAACAAGTATTGCATACGTGCATATGGGCATGAAGAAGACATGATGCAAATCAAGCAAGATTTAGCGGAATTGGGCATCGGTTCAGGGGTCGCCGTAATTGAGAGGCAGCACGTTATTCAGACCCAATATGGTGAGAAAAAATTCACTGGCCGGACTACAGAGCTACGCATCTATTCGAAGGATTTCGCCGAAAGACTGATTGCATTGGGCTACCCGCTGGGGCGAAAGACTGACCAGCCCACGCGCGTGCCCCAGTGGCTCATGCACGCGCCGCGATGGCTGCAGCGACTCTTCCTGGCCGGATTCTTTGGCGCAGAGCTCACCTCTCCGAGAACTCATTCAAAAACCGGATTCGACGCGCCTATCTTAGGGCAGAACAAGAGTGCAACGCTGGAAGATGAGGGCCGGGCTTTCCTGCTCGATTTGATGCAGATGCTCGAGGCTTTTGGAGTGAGAGTGACGAAGATTGCCAGCCGCCGAGAACATCGCAACAAGCAGGGTGAGGTAGTGCGCCTTCGCCTTGAGATTTCGGCAGAAGAAGAGAATCTGCTCTCGCTCTGGGGAAAAATCGGATTCGAATACAACCGAAAACGTAGCCGGTTGGCACAAATGGCCTGCGCTTACATCCTGAATAAAAAAAATCTACAGACAGAACGTGCCGCCATCGCGCGAAAGGCTAATGAGCTTAGGGCCAGGGGGGTGAAACTGGGAGAGGCAAAACGACTACTGACCCGGTCTAACGTGGCCAGTGTGGCATTCGTAGAAAAACATTATTATGGCATTAATGGGAAGCCGCGGATTACACTTGACTTCCAATCCTTTGGTGAATTCGTTCAGGCGCATGAGGCACAATACAACCAACACGGTGGACTGCTTGACCCGATTGCGTCCATCGAGGAGATTGCGTATGATGGCGAAGTGTATGACATCACGGTGGCGGATGCACACAAATTCTTCGCCAACGGCATTCTCGTCTCCAACTGCGGCGTGCGCCTCGTTCTCACCAATCTCACCGAAAAAGACATCCAGCCGAAAAAACGCGAGCTTGTGGAACTGCTTTTCAAAAACGTGCCGTCCGGAGTGGGCAGCAAGGGCAAGGTTCGCCTGCAGGAGAGGCAGCTCGAGGAGGCCGTGACGCGCGGCGTGCCGTGGGCTGTTGAGCAGGGCTGGGGCCGGAGCGAGGATGCTCTCGGCTGCGAGGAAAACGGATGCATGCCTGAGGCTGATTTTGGAGCCGTTTCGCCGCTGGCAAGAAAGCGCGGCCTGCCGCAGTTCGGAACTGTCGGCGCGGGCAATCATTTCATCGAGGTGCAAAGAGTGGACAAGATAGTGGATGAGGCGACGGCCCGCGCGTTCGGCATGCAGCCGGGGCAAATTGCCGTCATGATTCATTCAGGCTCGCGCGGATTCGGGCA
>CAYIMK010000203.1:0-1816 GCA_964364595.1 Microcaldota archaeon
GCCGAGGCGCTCGTTATTTCATCCGGCACCGCCACTTCGATTGGCGTCATCGTCAAATTGAAGGGCGGCGCGCTCACTCTCAAACTGAAACGGCCCGTCTATGCCGAAAAGGGGCAGAAGGTGGCGCTCTCGCGCCGCATGGGCCAGCGCTGGAGATTGAGCGCTTTTGGAATTGTGAAGTGAACGGCGGTTGAGCATATGGTTGCAATAGCCGGTCCGGTGGAGAAAGGAAAGAATAATGGCGGCGAAAAGAAGAACGAGACCGGCCAAAACCCGGCCGCCCGCCTGCCAAAACTCCTTTTGGTGGAGGACCAGAAGCTTGATGTCATTCTGATGCAAGCGGTGGTCAAGAACCGCTACCAGCTTTTCTCGGCTGCAAACTCGACAGATGCCATGAAAATCCTGACCACAGAGAAAGACATCTCGCTGATTTTGATGAACATCGGCCTTCCGGGCGGCAAAAGCGGCGCCGAACTGGCCGCCGAATTGAAGAGCTCGCCCGTGTTCGGCAGCATACCGGTCATGGCGGTTTCAGCCCTCAACAAAGAGGCGGGGTGGGATGGATTGTTCGTCGATTACATGCAGAAACCGTACGACATTTACGAGTTGAAGGCCAAAATCGACCAGCATGCTATTCCGCTCGCTGTGGCCAGCCAGTAAGAGATATTGCCGCATTTGTGTTTGCCCCTATAATCTGCTTGCCCCGTCCCGCGCTTATTTATAGTCCTAGTGCCCCAGTTTTACTTATGGCCCTCGACTTGGAAGTCCTGCCGAAAGAGAGGATGGTGCGCGCCACCCAAGCCCAGAGCGTGAGCTCGCTGGTCAACGGCTGCTGGGGTGTGATGAACCGCGGCAAGGTGGAATTGTCGGCCGAAGAGGCCCTTTATCTCATCGACATCAGAAACGCAAAAGTGCTGGACACGGCCAGCAACGAATGGCATTTCAACGAAGTGGCGGCGCTTTTGGACAGGCCTAAGCTGATGGCCCGCTATCTTACATTCAAGGACTGGCGCGACCGGGGGCTGATTGCAAGGCCGGTAAGCGAGATGATAGCGGAGCACAAGCATCAGGCGGCCAAGGCGTATCCGCAAGGCAAATTCGCGCCCCCGGGATTTTCGGCAAAAGCCCGCTTCTATGCAGACGACCTCTTTGCCGTGATTGATGACGACGAGACGGCGCATGCGCTCTACAATCAGGGCTGGTTCGGGCAATTCGCAACATACAAGGCCGAGCAGCGCGGGCGGCTTGGGAAATTGGACATCTATGAAACGCTCTTTTTGATGAAGCACGCGGGCTTGAAATTGGAAAATGCAAATGAAAAGGAAGTGATGAAGCTCGCCCTGTCACGCCGCGAGGATTTCCGCTCGCTGCTCGAAGTGTACGAGGACTGGCGGCTGAACGGATTTGTTCTGAAGACGGGCTTCAAGTTCGGCACGCATTTCCGCATCTATTTCCCCGGCGCAAATCCGGGCAAGGGCGAGAACTGGGTGCACAGCCAGCACGTGCTGCACGTGTTTCCCCGCCAGAGCCGCCTGCTCATCTCGGAATGGGCCCGCGCCATTCGGGTGGCTCATTCGGTTCGAAAAACATTTGTGCTGGCCATTCCCGGACAGAAGAAAAAGAAAAAAGATGAAAACGGGAAAAAAACCCATTCGCCCTCAAAATTGGATTTTCTTCTCTATCACCGGCGCGGAACCGACATTGAAAATCCAAAGAGCGGCCATCCGCGCTACCTCATGCTCTCGCTCTCGGAAGAGGAATATCTGGGCGGCGAGGAGATGGCGGCCGCCATCGAGGAATGCAAGCAGGCGGGGCT
>CAYIMK010000204.1:0-1808 GCA_964364595.1 Microcaldota archaeon
GGCTGTTGCCTGCGGGGCGGGAGGGTTCAATTCTTCTGTGAATTTCTGCTCGCCCACCCGGCCCCTCACCCGAAAGCCCCGCACTTCGAGGCGCATACCCCTAAACTGGGCTCCTTCGCTCGACCAGCGCGCACAGCACCGCTTGTTCGGTCATCTCTTTTCTTTCCATCAGCCCGCGTGAGAGGAAATGAATTGCCCCCTTTTGGCGGCCCACGTGCTTCTGGCTGGCGAGAGCATCAACCACCGAACCCAAAGAACGGATGACACGCGGCTGGCCGGATGAGCGGACCGCCCGCGCGGATGAGCGGACCGCCAGCGGCCGGGAAGATTTTTGGTTTTTTATCATCTTTTCCTGTATTTTTTTCGGGAGCGGGAAGCCCATGGAGCAGCCGAAAGAGCAGGTTCGGCCGTCCTCCATGCAGCAGAACTGGATGTCGAAATAGCGGACTGCTGCGTCAGAACCAAAAGGGATGAGGCCACTCTCAAGCCCCACGGCATAATCACAGGACGGCCATGCGTGGCGGGCGGCTTTCGCCCGGTTCTGCGCGCCTTTTGATGTGAGCGCATAGCCCACCGGCTGCTCGCCCACCCCGCTCCTCACCCGAAAGCCCCGCACTTCGAGGCGCATGTTGGGAAAAGCGCGGGCATAGGCCTGGCGCACTCCGTCGATTTTGGAGGGGTTGTCGGAGCCGACGGCAATGCGCAGGGGATGCAGGCGGCGGCCGTCGGGGCTGATGACGCCCGACTGGATTCGGGTGGCGGAGAAGGGCAGGCCGTCCTGCGCGAGCTGCATCGGGATGGCGATGATAGAAAGAAGTTTCAGCCGCCGTTTCTTCCGTGCTTTGTTTATCTCCTCGGCCGCTTCTTTTGTTTCGCTGCTCACGATGATGGCGTCGAGCGTGGGGTCCGAGGCGGCAGTGCCGAAGCGGTCTGAAAGTGGAAAGATAGTGGTGCGGTCAGCCAGCCCCAGTTGCGCCAGCGCGTGGCGGAGCGCGGCCCGGCGCTTCGCGACAGGCACGACCGGGTGGATGCGATGAGTGCGGGCCCAGTGGTCGGTGGTGAGGCCGATGGAGATGCGGGAGAAGGGCTTGGCGGCAGCAAGGAGCGCGCGGTGGCCCGCGTGCAGGATGGAAAATGTGCCGCCCAAGATGACCGAAGAGCCGGCGCGGGGGTGCGCGGACTGGCGGGCCAGTATGACTGAGGACATGAGAGGCATAATGACCGAGGGGTTAAAAAGCAAGGGCGAGTTCGCCACAACATGAAAGAAGAAAAAGCGGCAGGGGTGTTTTATCGGCGTGCACAGGCCGCTCTCGGAGCCAATCCCGGCGCCGGGAGCGCGCAGGCGACTCTCGAAACTGTCGCCATATTCGCGGCAGTCGTCCTCATGGTGGTTGCGGTGGCCGTGAGCCTGCCAAGCCAGGCCCTGTCCGGCGAGATGCTGCGCCAGAAATCGGGCGCCCAGAGCACGGTGGATTTGCTGACCGGCACGGCCGTCGAGATTTATCTCACCGGCGATGGCGCAACTCGTCAGATTTGGGCGGACGTGCCTGACAGCTACTCGTTTTCCGACTCGTTCATCGGCAACCATACCGGCTCGTTGAGATGGAGCCAGCGCAAGGTGGTGAGCATTTACCTCAACGGCGTTGGCGATGTAATTTCCTCCAGCCACGCGCCATTGTGCGGCACATGGCCCGCAGTTGCAGGCAAGTGGCGCGTCAATGTGACTTACAATAATTCTGAGCCGCCGCACGTCATGGTCAACGGGAATTGCTAGAAAGAAAACAGCAGAGATGGCCGGCCTTCGAAGG
>CAYIMK010000205.1:0-1802 GCA_964364595.1 Microcaldota archaeon
GCGCACCTCGTCGTAGAGGGCCATTTGGTGCTTGAGCGCGTCGGCGATGGAGAGCGTGATGTTGGCCATGGGATTACCACATTATTCTGTGATATCACAGTTTATAATGATGCACCCGGAAGCAGAATTAGACCTGCCGCCACTTCACGCCGTCTTTCGAATCCTCGATGATGACGCCGGCCGCGGCCAATTGCTTTCTTATCGTGTCGGCCGCCCCGTAGTCCTTTTTCTTTCGCGCTTCCTCGCGCGCCGTGATGAGCTGCTCGATTGTTTCAGGCGCGAGGCGCGGGTTGGAGAATGAGGGAGCGCTCGGCGCGGCCGCGACGCCGATGCCCAATATGGAGAAGGCCTCGGCCACTTTTTTGGCGTTCGACTCCAGCACGGCGCGAGAGCATTTGTTCTCGGTGCGGGCGCGGGCCACCAGCTTGGAGGTCTCAATCAATTCGGCCAGCGCCTGCGGGGTATCCAAATCAGCGTCCATGAAAGAGGCGAATGAAACAAGGTGGCCGTCCACCGATGCGCTCAGACTGCGCTCGGCCGCAGCATCCGGCGCCTGCGCCCCCTCGCCTTCCATCAGAGTGAGCGAGCGGCGCACGTTGTCGAGCGTATTCTTGGCAGAATTCAGCGCGCCTTCGGAAAAGTCAATCGGCGAGCGGTAATGAGTGAGCGTGAAGAAGAGGCGTATGGTCGGCTCGTCCCATTTCTTGAGCGCGTCGCGGATGGTGATGAAATTCCCCAATGACTTGGCCATCTTCTCGCCGTTGACTGTGAGAAAGCCGGTGTGCGTCCAGACGCGCGAGAATGGCGCCACGCCGGCCCCTTCAGACTGCGCGATTTCGTTCTCATGGTGCGGGAAAATCAAATCACGCCCGCCGCCGTGCAAATCAAGCGGGTGGCCGCCGGTGTAATGCAGCGACATGGCCGAGCACTCGATGTGCCAGCCCGGCCGGCCGCGGCCCCAGGGTGAATCAAAGGTGCATCCTTCCGTCTCCTCCAGCTTCCACAGGGTGAAATCTTCGGGATTATGCTTGTCTTCGTTGATTTCGACGCGGGCGCCGGATTTTATTTTGGCCAAATCCTGGCGCGAGAGCTTGCCGTAGTCCCCGAAAGAAGAGATGTCGAAATAGACGCCGCTTTTGGTTGAATACGCGTGCTTGTTGGCGATGATTTTAGAAATCAGGGCCAGCGTTTGCGGGATGTGCTCTGAAATTTTCGGCATGCGCGTTGGCGGCAGCGTGCCCAGGCCGTTTAGGTCTTCGATGGAAAGTTCGTGATAATGGGCCGAGAGCTCAAGCGGGGCAGAGAGCGGGCGGCCTTTCTCCTTGTTCTCCGCCGCCCGCTTGATTATCTTGTCGTCTATGTCGGTGACGTTCTGGATGTAGACGACGTCCAAACCCGAATTAATCATCCAGCGGCGCAGGATGTCGAACGAGACATAGGTGCGCGCATGGCCCATGTGGCAGTGGTCGTAGGGCGTGATGCCGCACACGTAAACAAAGGCCTTGCCGGCCACGCGGGGGACGAAGGGCTCGACGCGGTCGGTAAGGGTGTTGTTGAGTTGGAGGGCGGATGCCATGAAAACCTATTCGACGTGCGGGCTTTTATGGGTTGTTGCCCCCATCCGAATTATGGCTGAACTGATTGAAGGGCGCATCGTCGAAACCGATCCGGCGGCAGGTCTCAAGCTGCTGCAGATGGGCTTCGGGCTCAGGATGGAAAACGGCGTAGCGCTTCATTGGCTCGAGGCGGCTTACTTGGCCGAGCGCAAGCTCTTGGAAGTGAATGACGGGGCGAAAACGCTG
>CAYIMK010000206.1:0-1755 GCA_964364595.1 Microcaldota archaeon
CGGCCGGGAAGGCCGGTTGTCGCCGCCGCTCTGGCTCCGGATTCCGGGAACAGGGAATGTGCGGCCTGGAACCTCTTTCTTTTTGTTTTTGGAGAAAGCGAACTGGGACTCGCTCTCTGCAGGATAAGCGGGAGTTTGGGAAAACTGGCGCGCGGGCTGCTCGGTTTTGGGTTTGCTCCCGCCGGCGAGGGATTCCTCCTCTTGCGGCGGAGTGGCGGCCCCGGCGCTTTCCGAAGAGGCGGGGGCTTCCCCCTCGCCGCTTGGCGCGCCGCGCGACTGGCGGAACTGGGATTCGTTCCAATGCGCCACTTCGAGCTGCACGTCGCCGCCGGTCGCGGCGCCTGCATGTTTGGAAGAAGAGACCCCGCGCGAGCCGAGCGCATGCTGAACCGTTTTGGCCACCCACAGCACTTCGTCGTCCGTGAGGTTGTAGCGGACCTTTACCTGCCCGCGGGCTTCGAGAATATGGACCCATTTGCGCGCCTGCGGGACCGAGAGGCCCGCCTGCGCGGCGAGCATGCTAAGCTTGAAAGGGTGGATGGGTTCGGCCCGCAAGAGATCGATCAGGTGATCGACTTCGTTCCTGATATCCTCCATGTTTCCATCATCCGTCCGTCTTATACGACAATCGCCGGCACTTGGGCCAATCATCGGCCGGCGAACCGGCCGATGGTGCACCAACGGCCCCCAAGGGCCGTTGATTGCGGCGGCGCACCAGCAGCTCACTATCCGCTGGTTGCGGCCGGAGAGGACGCCATGAGAACCTTCTCACGCAGCGAATATGTCCCCGACAGCTTGGCCCGCGCCCGGCGCACTGCCTCAACGATAATGGGTCGATTGGCCGCTGAGCTTTTAAATGTGAATATCGCCTGCCCGGCGCGCATGCGCGCGGCCCGGTCGGTTGCGCGGCCGAAACTGGCGCGCATGCCTTTCTGCAGACGGTCGGCGCCTGCACCCGCAATCATCTTGTTTTCGCGAATCACGTTGTGGGGGAAGACGAGCACGTGGAAGAAGTACTGGCCCATAATCATCTTCTCCAGGTATTTGTTGGCCGCCTGGCGCGCCGCCTCCAGCGCATTGTCGCGCAGTTGGATGTCGGTGTGGGTGCACAGGTCGTACTGGACCTCGAACTGCTTGTGCAAATCGCCCATGCGGTAGACAAGGAGCGAAAGATGCGGCATGGCCTTGACAAAGGACTGTTTCGGCCTCTTCTTGGAATAGCGTGCCCACGGCTGCTTGCCCACACCGCGTACTGTGTGGCCCGGTCGGATACCCATCGATAATCACCTTTAGGAGTATTAGTGAGGTTGGTTTCTCAACGAGCATTTAAAAACACTTGCCGCCGACCGAGGTTGGCAAAACCAAAAGCGGTCAGGCCCGCGAAAGAGGCATTTTTTGCGCCTATTTTTTCGCGTTTTTGCTCTTGTTTTTAAGCTTTGGCGTTCCTATACCAACAGGTCATTCTACGACGTAAAATCCATCCAGAAAAACACTACAAAATAGGCCATCTGCGACCACCGAAAAAGCCCTGTCAAAACCATCGCCTCCGGAGCCCGCGTTAGCATGAATCCCAACCCCCCCGCCAGCCAAAAAACTGCCGCTTCGGGTTCAGCGGCGGCTGAGACACAGCCCGTCCCGGCCGCATCTTCCAAGGCCCCTGCCGCGGCCTCCTCAAAGCCGCCCGAGGCCTCCAAATCCGGCTCTTCCTCCGCCCCTTCCAGCTCTTCCAAAGCCCCTGTGGGGGCTGCCGAGCCG
>CAYIMK010000207.1:0-1754 GCA_964364595.1 Microcaldota archaeon
TCTTCTTGTGCTCGAAATTAACGTTCACCGGGACGGCGAAATCACTGCCATTGAAGAACGCGCCCACCTCCACTTCCACGCCCGAGACGAATTTCTGCAATTGGAACGAGTTGAGCTTTTTCGACCAGCTCTTCTTGTAATGCATGAGCACGTTGAGCACGTCTGCGCCGTCGTCCTCCTGCCCGATGAAGCACAGCTCCTTCTCGTTCTGCGCGCTGCCGTTGGGCTTGAGAACGTATCTTCCGGGGTTCTTCTGCACGAATGAGATGGCTTCGTCGAAGTCGGTGAAGTCCCAGTGGGGGAGGATGTTGACTCCGGCAGCACTCAACTCCTCCTGTCCGAAGCGGCGGTTGTCCTCCAGCTCGTCGGTGTAGGGCGTGCCGCCCACCACGGCCTTGCCTTTTTTGCGCAAATCATCGGCAATATGCCCGAAGCCGATGTCGTCGAAGATTATGGTGTCGGCCCAGTCCACCTGCGCGCGCCAGTCCTCGCACTTGTCCACGAATCCATCGCACACGTCGCGCTCCGCCTTGTCGATGATGGCGTAGCGCACCTCGTAGCCCTCCTTCTTCATCACGTAGGCCAAATCTCCGATGAGGCCTTCTATCGAGACGAAAAGAAACTTCCTGGCTTTTTTCTCCTCAACAACATTCTGAGCGTTGTCGGGCGGTGCGGCGCTCATGCATCTATTACGCTGAAGGAGGATATAATACATGACTATGATTTCGCGCGCGGAAAATTCAAAATAAAAATAAATAAAATTCAAAAACGAAAAATAAAATTCAAACAATACGAAATGAAAATCAGAAAATAAAGAAGAAGTACAAATTCGGCTAGAATTACAAATTCGGCCAAAAATGCAAATCCGGCCACTAAAATTCAATCTGAGTGCAAATTGTTTTCTTCCCCAGCAGCAGCGCCTCGAGCCGCTCGGGGTGGCGGGCGTTGGCAACATAAGCAGACACCTTGCCGGCCAGCAGTTCCTTTATTTTGCCGGCCATGCCACCAGTGACATCAGGCGAGCCGGATGCGCCCAAGTGCTTCTCATATTCTGAAAAATTCTGGCTGGTGATGAGCGGAACCACTTTCCCGTCCGCCAGCACGCCGTCCACGTCCGTGCCCAGCACTATGCGCTCTGCCTTTTTGCCCAAGTATGAGGCGATTTGGTCGCCGGAGCATACCGACATGCCCAGCGCCGTGTCAGGCACCATGTCGCCGCGCAGTATGGGAAGATAGCCCATGGCGAGGCAATCCAGAACCTTCTTCTGGTCGAATTTGACTATGCGCTTGTTGGTTTGGACGATGAGAAGAGTGGGCGGCAAGGAAATAGCCGGCACGCCCTCTTCGAGCAGGGCATTGGCTAACAGGCCTGTTAATTTTGCGCAGGCGGCATGGGTTTTGGCTGCTGCCAATTTCTGCTCATCCGTGTGCACGCCCTCGTCGATTTTGTGCTCCAGCACCAGCGCGTGTCCGAACGAGCCGGCTCCGTGCACCAGCACTATGTCATGCACGCCGGAATGCCAGACGCGCGCGATGGCTTTGGCCAAGGAGCGGATGGCCTCCATGTTGGCGGTCTGCGCCTTGTTTTTGTCTGTGATGGCCGAGCCACCGAGCTTGAGGATTTGCATAAGAACACCACAAAAGCAGAAGATAAAAAGCCAACAGGCAATAGCATAGTTTATAATCTTAAAAGCCCAGATGTAAGCGCTCAAATTTTTCCCATCTCGTTCAAATTCAACCCTACGTCGTGACGA
>CAYIMK010000208.1:0-1715 GCA_964364595.1 Microcaldota archaeon
CAGGATGAAAATAATACTTACGTCTGTGGGGTCAGCGAGTTATGCAACAAGGCACATTTTTTCTATTTTTTCGGCGGTTTTTCTTTTTTTATTTTACCCGATTGTGCCGCCGCCCATTCCGGCCAGGAAGGTGTCCAGAAGCGTGGATATCACCAAAAAGATTATTCCGCTGGCCAGAAGCATGAGGGGAATGTAGCGCACGCCCTCCATGCGGTTGCCGCGCATGATGACGCCTATCATCAGCCCGGAACAGATGGCGGTGACGATTGTGGAGAGCGTCACGAAGATGAGGAACTGGTCTGTCGAGATGACTGGCGGCTGCGGCTTGATGAACGAGCTGCCGGCCATGGTGGCCAGCGAGCCGGTGTCGGGAAGCTGCGCGAACACGTGCTCGAGGAGGCCGATGAGTTTGGCGGATACCGAGAAGAGGAAGGGCGCGCCGATGGAGGCGGCGAACACCAGAAAGATGATGTACATCAAAAGCGAGGCCGCGATGTCTTTTTTGATAATCTGCATGTTGCGCACGTCTGTGGCCGTGCGCTCGAGGATTTCAGCGATGCGCCCGCCCGAGGAGAGCCCCTGCTTGATGAGCACAACGGTGCGGCGCACGAACTTGGAGTTGAAGTGGGTGGAGAGGTGGTCAATTGCCTTGTCGAACGGCTCGCCTCCGAAGGTGCGGCGCGCCACGACTTGGACCTCGGCAGAGAGCAGGCCGAACTCGGGCTTGGCCGCGTACCAAAGCGACTGGTCCACGGTCATGCCGGCGCGCACGTTGGCCGCGGCCAGCATCAGGAAATCGGGAAGAATCTCGTCCACCTTGTTGCGGCGGCTGTCGGCCGCCATGCGGATGACGGCATAGGCGATGACGCCGACGAGGGCGAACACCGACACGAACGCCAGCACCAGCGCGAGGGCGGGGACGAAGTAGGGAGTGGTGACAACCAGAGGCGTGAGCACGGCCAGTGAGAGCTTGTAAATCGCGGCCTTGAGCGGCGCGAGCCCGATGAGCATGGAGCTCAGAACGATTGAGAGGATGAGGCACGCAAGCACGTAGGTGCCGGCGAAGGCCTCGGGCGGATACGGAAATCCGCCCGCGTTGAGGAAGTTGCCCAAGGAGCGGATGCGCTCGCGGCCGAAGAGCCGTCCGACCAGTTCAAAGGGTTGGGGATTTGCCATGGGAACACATCCTCACAAATCGAAACTGGGCCTCGAGTTCTCCACCACGGAGAGGAACAGGAACTGGGTGATGGTGACAAGGCCGAAGATGGCAATCATGATGCCCACGCCGTACGCCGAGAGGCCGGTGCCGACGAAACTGAGCAGGATGATGAGGAACGCCACGCCCAAGGATGGCATGATGACGCCGAAAATCATGTAGAACATGACAAGCGGGTTGAGCTTCTGGCCGTATGCCTTGAGCTGGATGATCTGCTCCTGCGACACCTGGTCAAGAACCGACTCGAGCGAATCCGCGACATCGGAGCCGGAGACCAGAGAGTTGGCCATCTGCAGAATCACGCGGCGGTAGTATGATGAGGGGCTGTGCTCGGCAACGTCGTGCATGGCAATCGCCATCGGCACGCCCAGCGTGACCTTCTCGACGATTTTGTTGAACTCCTTGGACACCTCGCCGTAGTCGCGCGTGATGCCCAGCATGGCATCAAAAAGCATGACTCCCGAGCGCAGCGAGATGAGCAGGTGGCGGCCGGCGAACA
>CAYIMK010000209.1:0-1655 GCA_964364595.1 Microcaldota archaeon
TGCACTAGAATCTGGCCCTTGGACGACGACACGGGGCGCGTGGTGGTGCCCGGGCCGATGCCGATGGTGATGATGTGGCGCTTTTTGTCCCACTCGACCGAGAAGGATGAGAAATTGCCGTTGCGCGAGGTGTGGATTCGCTTGACGCGGCCCCAGTCGATGCCGGAAAGAAATTGGTCAAGTTCCATGGCGCTCACTTTTAGGCGATGTCGATGCGGTGCTTCAGCTCTTTCTTGTGATTTTGATAGGTGTCTCCGACCTGGCCGGAGATATTTTGAAGGGCAACCAGGGTGGGGGTGAAGGCCTTGTCTTTTGATGTAAGAACCTGATTGTCTGACACCACAGACTGGCGGAGATTCTGCAGCGTCTCCTCCAAGGGCATGGCCGGGACCCCGGCATAGGGGGCGCGCTTTTTTTCAGCGAATACCTCGAACAGCATAGTTTTCCCTCGTCAATAATTACGCGCTCAGACCTTAAAATACTGCCTGCCCTAATAGAAACGTGAAGATAAAGCACGTGAAAAAGACGGCCCGGCTGCTGGACAAGCGGGCTGAAACGGAAGGTGTGAGCGGAGGCGGTCGCTGCCCGTTCATCCCAATTTCCGAACCCTGCGCATCGTGCGGGGTGCGCTGCTGCAACCGATTTGCCGTGCCCATCACCGGATTCGACGTGGTGCGCATCTGGTCGGCGACTGGCCGCAAGCCCGATGAATTCGCACAGCTGGCCCTGGCGCAGAACATCGAGAGCGCGCCGCACACGCCAATCTTCATTTTCGAGGAGGGGCAGATGGAGGAGCGCCTGCTCACCCTGCACCGGCTCAAGAACAACTTCTGTGTTTTTTCGCTGCACTCAGCCGGCTGCTCGATTTGGGGCAATCATCCTCTTGTGTGCAAAACATACCCATTCGTTGTTGACAAAGCCGGCAAGCTTGCATACACAAAGAATTTCGTCTGCCCGCGAAAATGGGAGAAGAGCGAATACGACGAGAAGCGGATGCTGACGCTTGGCGAGCAGATGAATGTGGAAATAGAGGAATACAACCGGCTGGTGAGGAAGTGGAATGCGACAAAGGCGAAGAGCGGCACTGAAGCCGATTTTTGGAAATTTCTGATTAAAGAGAGCAAGGAGTGGATGGAGAAAAACAAAACAAATTAAGCATCTTCGCTTTCCTTTTCGCTCCGTTCATCCTTCGGCGTGTCCTTCATCCTTCGGCGTGTCCTTCATCCTTCGTCGTGTCGTTCATCCTTCGTCGTTCCCCTCACTGCTCGCTGATTCCAGCTCCAGCGGATTGAGATCCGCCACTATCAGTTCGGCGCAGCATTCCGGACAAACTATATGGGCCTCGACAGCCCAGGCCGGATTGGCGTTGATGTAGGTGTGGCAGACGGGGCATTCGGACAGGGCCATGCTGGGGAAAAGAAAGGCGGACTAGTTAATGGTTTCGGGCGAGTGCAGGGCTCTGCAAGAATTTCTCCAGCACAGAGATTGCCTTGTCAAAGTCGGCCCATGAAAGGAATTCGGCATCAGTGTGGTCAAGCTTCGAGTCGCCAGGCCCGTACGCAAGCGTGGGGATGCCGGCCGACATCGACAGGTTCATGTCCGCCATGCCCGACTTCTTCAAATCGCGCGGCGTGAGGCCGGCCGAGCGCACGGCA
>CAYIMK010000210.1:0-1654 GCA_964364595.1 Microcaldota archaeon
CGAAGAAGAAACAAGGGGAAAATCTATGAAACTATCGGCAGAGCTGAACAGATACGGATAATTCATGTATTCATAAAAAAGGCTCAAACCATCTCAAAGAGGTCCAGCCGCATCTCGGTTCCAAGAGCGCCCGCCAGCGCGCCGGCCGTCACCACGCTTATCACAAGCGCAATCAGCGGGTAGACAAGGGCGTAGAGGTTGAGCACGCCCAAGAAAGCGGACACGGGCGCGTAGAGGTTGAGCGAGCGCGCCGCCAAATCCTTGCCGTCAACTCCTCTTGTCGCATTCATCATGTCGCCCGGCTTGTCCCAGTCGATGAGCGGCAGGTCCCGCATGACCGCATTCTCATTCCCGGTCCATGTGCTCATCACCCCCCTTTGCGCCCCCGCCAGCGGCCCGCCCGCCACCAAGGCGGTATAGAGCATCGGGTAGACAAGGAAGAAGGCAATGGCCGCCCCCATGATTGCCGCGCCCAACTTGCGCGTGGGGAAGAACATGCGCAAAAGCAGGCCTGCCGGCAAAAAGAGGTTGAAGCCCTGTGTGGCCGTCATGGCCAGAAACTGGCGCTGGGTTTCGAGGGCGGCCTGCAGATTTGCAAGAGTGGCCGTCCAGTCGGCATAAGTGTGCGCCGGCCACTCCAGCGCCTTGAATGGAGTTGCAGTAAGCACGTTGGCCGACAGCGTCAGGCCGGAGAGATAGGCGAATTTATACGAATGGCTCATGAGCGCGCTGCTCACGTTCTGCGCCGCATCGGCAGCTTCCTCCAAAGTGCAGAGCGAAGCGTTCATGGCCGCATGCGTGGCTGAAGAGGAGATGTTGGCCGTCGTGTTGCAGTTGAGAAGGGTGCCGTCGGGCACGGTCGAGGAAACAAAGACGCTGGCTGTGGCTGTCAGGCCGACCAGAGCGCCCAAGATGGCGGCATTGAATATTGCCTGTCCCAGCTCTTCGGCCCCCCAAGCCCACAGCTTGCGGCTGCCCAAGGCGCGTCCTATGCCCAAGGCAATGCCTGCGAGCAGGATGCTGATGATGACCAAATCGGTGGCCAGCGTCCATGCCGAGCCGCCCGGTGTGAGTTCGGCTGTCATGTCGTTATCCCCCAACTCTTTTCAGGTCAGTAGGGTGGACGAGGTCTTGAAAATAGTGTCCACGGCGCCCCAGATGGCGGCGACGATGATGCCGCCGACAATCATGCCCATGGCCATCGACTGCCATTTGCCCCGGTTCTCGGACGGCTGGGTCTGGGCCAGCCCATAAATGATGGCGCCCAACACAATGAGGATGATGGATACGCTCGGGCCCAAAGCCAGCAGGGTCGTCTTGATGCTCTCCACGAGTCCGACTATGCTTGCCATGGGCTCACTTCTCCAAACGGCTCACGATTACGGTCGTGAGCGCCGCGCCGATGGCGGCCATAACCATGGCCACGAACGCCATGATTAGAGGCAGGGCCACAAGATAAGTCGCGTCGCCGAACGAGTCCCCAAGCGGCTTGCCTCCCGCGAGTTTAAGCAGCCCTGTTGTCATGATGACTATTGCGCCGGCCAGCGCACCACCCATGCCCGCCAGCGCGGCCGCGAGCATGCCGCCCTTGACGTTGTGCGTGCTGGTGCCCTGCACGCGCTCGAGTATGCGGGCGCTGATTGCGCCCACCACC
>CAYIMK010000211.1:0-1603 GCA_964364595.1 Microcaldota archaeon
AAAGCCGTGTCATCAGTCCTTCGCGTTCCATATGTAATCGGCGGCGGCGTGCGCACTCCTGCGCAGGCATCCGCTCTGGTGAAAGCCGGCGCAGACATTTTGCAGGTTGGCACGGCCATCGAGAAGGACGGCGACGTTGGCAAGACCGTGTCTTCCCTGGCGAAGGCGATTCATGACGCCGGCAAGGGAAGAAAGAAGGAATTCGGGGTTTGACGCACGGCCGCGTTTCTCTCATTTGGGTTCTTGGCGGCGGATGGTTTTGATTTTGTCAAAGGCCCGGTCGTAGCTGCAAATAACGCCGGTTCCATCCGAATCCATCACAGCAGCATGAAACGCATCAGTGGTATCGAGGCCGCTCTCCATATGCCGAATGGCCCGTTCGATCGAATCTTCTCCCACTCCCAATATTTTGAGGT
The DNA here is from genome assembly GCA_964364595.1 of Microcaldota archaeon. Lineage (GTDB taxonomy): Archaea > Micrarchaeota > Micrarchaeia > Anstonellales > Anstonellaceae > CAIXYX01. The sequence goes on from CAYIMK010000211.1 coordinate 417, forward strand.
GGGTGATTTTTCGGATATTAACCCACACCTCTCTCGCCCGTTGCGGTCCTCCACTTTGAAGGAAGAAGTACAAAACCTCGTTGATTACCATGACGCTGGTCGAAGCTTTCTGCTCCCCCTGGATAATCTGGGTCATCAGGGTTGCGCAGGCCTGCCCTTTGCGGTCTGCCACGCCATAAGCGTGAATCAGGATATTCGCGTCAAGGAACATGGAGCATCTGTCTTTTCATCTGTTTTTCAATCTTCGCCAGCTTCTTTTCCGCCTCCTGGCCGCTCAAATCAGCCTTCTGGCGCAGGCGCACGAATTCTTCCAGGACGTCCGCCGGTTGTTCAATGACCACTCGCCCCGGCTCGGCCCATGCCTGCACCTGCATGCCGACCTTCAAGCCGGCCGCCGCCAGCACGCGTTTGGGGATGGCGATGATGCCTTTCTCATAGATGTATGCCATAGTTTAACTTAGAAGTTAAACTTATTTAATCCTACCGCCCGTCCGACCATCCCACTAATAGTCACAATCCCTTAAAATTCTCCCGGCCACGGCGAAGACGCGGGCGTTTCGGACGCCGTTGCGGGCCATTTTCGGACTCGTCTTTTTGGACGGTTTTTTCGATGCTTGCGACGTGAATGTTCTGTTGAAAAAATCGGAAAACGCGCTTTTTCGTCTTCTTCGAGGCAGGGATTATTTTCCACGCCGGAGAGCGCGTTTTTATCGGGATGGGAAAAATCCTGAGCGCTTACTAATAATCGCTCATCTTTTTCTGCTTTAATTTTTCAAGCGTAGCCCATTTGTGCCGCAGATAGGGCTGCACGTTCTCGTCGCCCGCGTGCTTGGCCAAAAACGCAACTGTCATCGGGTCGGAAGTGTAGCCGGAATTGAAGTCAATGCCGATTATTTTCTTGATTTTCTCAATCTCGCGGTCGCGCTCCACCTTGGCCACGATTGAGGCGGCCGCAACAATCGGGTATTTGTCGTCGGCCCGATTCTCGCACACAAGTTTCGGCGTGGGGGAGAGGAATCTTCGGATGCGCTTGGCGAAATTGGCAGGAATGTTGTCCGGCGCGTCGATGTAGGCGCACGCGGATTGGGGCACCTCTTTGAGCATTTCGGCAATAGTCATGGCCTCTATTTCGTTGAGGTTGTGCTCATCCATCATCCTGGTCAGTTTCGCCGCGCTGATGTGCACGG
>CAYIMK010000212.1:0-1602 GCA_964364595.1 Microcaldota archaeon
CCTCCCAAGAGGCTTCGGTGCCCCAAGGCGCCTGAAGGCGCCTTGCGGACGGCTCACAAGAGCCGTTGCGGGAAGAAAAAGAAAACCTTCACCAAAAGAACTTTTTTCTTTCTCTTTGGAGAAAGAAAACCTTCACTAAAAAGAAAGAGTAAAGAAGAACGAGGGTATAGGCCTTTGCATGAAACGCTATCTGGACCAGCTGCATCAGGCCCTGGCGGGGCGCAATTTCATGCTGCTCAACGCCATCTCCATCGCCGGCACGGTTGTCGGCATGGGGCTGGCCTATCTCTTCCAGCCAATCGCCATCCGCTTCCTCTCACCGGCCGATTACGGCATCCTGGCCGTCTTGGTGGCCGTCTGGTCCATTCTCACCATTCCCCTGGGCGCCATCACGTCCACCCTCGCGCGCGAGATGTCGGCGCGGGAATCGGACGGAGCGGCGGTCAATTTTCTTTTGCGAAAATACCTGCAGAAATTCGGGATTTATTCGGCCGTGGTTTCGTTTTTGGCAGCCGTGGCCGCCTTTTTGTCGGGCCAGCCGCTTCTTGCCCTGCTCTTTTTGGGTTTGCCGGCCGCCGTGCTCGTGGCCATAGGCAGCGCGTGGCTGCAGGCGCGCGAGCGCATCCTTGAGCTGACAATAGTGCAGAACGGCCAGAACCTTCTGCGCGTTATGGCCCTGCTGCTTTTCCTCTTCCTTGGCTGGGGCCTGTTCGGGGCCACGCTCGCACTGCCTGTCTACGCGCTGGTCATGCTGGTCCTGCTGCTCGCCTTTCTTCTGCCCAGAACGCGGGAGCAGAAGCACGTGGACATCCACCTGCGCAGCGTGTTCGGCATGCTCGTCATTCTGCAATTGGCGCAAATCGTTTTGCTTTACGAAGATTTGTTCATGGTCCAGTATTTCTTGGGGCCTGTGCAGAGCGGCGTGTACAACGTTGCCGAGATAACGGCGAAAATCCTCTTCCTCCTCGCCGGAGCCATCGGGCTTGTGCTGTATCCAAAGGTGGCGAAACTGGCCGGCAGCGCATTGCGCAAAGAGGGCATGCGCCTGCTGCTTATTGGCATGGCTCTTTTGGTGCCTGTCTTCATCGGCTTCCAGCTGGTGGCGCAGCCGTTCATGGCCTTCTTCTACCCCGGCCCAGTCTACGCGGCCAGCGTGGAGCCGTTCAGAATTCTCGCGGCAGCAATGCTGCTCGCGGGCTGGGCGCAGCTGATGACCTTTTTCATTCTGGCTCGCCACGGAGAAAAGCCGATGCTGCTCGTCTACGGCCTGATGCTGGTTGCGAATGCGCTCGTGCAATGGTGGGCCGTGCCTCTCTTCGGCCTGACCGGTGCGGCATGGGGCGCAACGGCCAGCATGCTTGTTTTGGACATTTTGCTGGCTGTTTTGCTGATGCGGCAGCTGAAAAAAAGCAAATGAAAGCAGAAAATTGAAATAATTATTTTTTCGTTTTTTCTCCAATCGCCTTGCGCAGGCCAACGAGGCCCAGCAGCGCGCATCTCATTCTTGTCGGGCCCGGGTCGCTTCCCAACTCATCAAGCACCAGCTTCTTGTCGATGGAGCCGGCTTGCCTGAGCGTCATGCCAATCAGCCGGTCCGCGAGC
>CAYIMK010000213.1:0-1602 GCA_964364595.1 Microcaldota archaeon
CGCACAACAGGCGCGGCCAATGTTTGGGCTCCCGAAATCCAGTAGGGGTTGCGTGAATTGAGAAGCGTCATGAAATAGACTGCATCGGCGTATTTGGTCACGGTGGTCACGTTGCCGGGGAAGAGCACCAGCGGAACCGAGATTTGGGACTTGATGTCTTTTGCCACGCCGTCCAAAAGCTCGCCGCCAACTCCGGTGGAGCCGCCGATGAGCACATAGTCCGCGCCGGCATTTGCGGCAGACACGCCTGCCTTCACCGCCGCGGCCGGGCCGGAGTAGTCAAGCGGGTCGATCAGGGCGGCCAGCAGCGCGCCGCGCGCAGACAATGCTTCGAGCAGGTAAGAATAGGTTTTATCGGCCATAGGATTCGCCTCGCTGCGAGGATTCGAATTGCGTTACGACTTGCCTTAGCCCTATTTTAAAGGGTACGGACACGCGCCAGTGCAAAAGCGCGCGGGCGCGGGAGCAGTCGAAGAAGCGGTCGGATGACATCTGGAGCAGCAGTTCTGGCGTCAGCGTGGAGGAGCGGCCCTGCCACGAGCGCACGAGGGAATGCCCGTGAGACAGCAGCTTGGCCAGGTGCAGCGGGACGCGCTTTGACGGCGCGATGACGCCCAACTCCTGCGCAGCGGACATGATGGCCTTTTCTTGAGTGATTTCCTCCGGGCTCACCAGCAAAAAGACCGAGCCGGAATGCACCGGCGCATGGAGCGCGCAAATGATGCCCTCCGCCACGTCGTCCACGTGCACCAGGGGCAGGCGGTTTTTGCCCGAGCCGAGCATTTTCATCCGCCCCCGCTCAATCATGCGCAGCGCTGGCCAGAAGCCGTCATGGAAATCATGGCCGTATATCATGCCCGGCTGCAGCACCACCACGTGGCGGTTGTGCGCCTGCTCCAGCACCAGCTTCTCGGCAGCCAGTTTGCTCTGCGCGTATGGCGTGTCCGGGCAGCGGGGCGAGAATTCGTTTGCCCCCCCTTTTGGGTTCCAGCCATATACCGAGATGGAACTTATGTGCACGAACCTCTGAAGATTGGGAGGGGCGGCAAGCAGCAGGGAGCGCGTCGGCAGCACGTTGGCCGCCATCAGGTCGTGCATCGAGGCGGACGGGTCCGGCAGGCCGGTGCAATTCACGATGTGGGTGGCATCGGCCAGCGTGCGCGCAAGGGCGTCCACATCAGAATAATCAACGAGGCGGAAAAGCGCGCCTTTGGGCAGTTTCTGCGCGGCCGAGCGCGAGCGGACCAGGGCCACGCACCGCCACCTGCGCGCCTTGAGTTTGCGCAGCACATGAAGCCCGAGGCGGCCCGAGGCGCCTGCCACGGCGACCAGCATTGAAGGGCGGCGTTTGGGGCGGCGGCGTTTGGAGCTTTTTGGGCTATGGCGCTTTGCGCGCGTATGGCGGGGCATGGGATGACCAGTATTTGCATCAGTACTCAAGATCTTCCTCATGGCCGCCAGGGTCTCTGAGGCCCCGGCGTCAGGAATACCTCGATTTCATCATTGCGCAGGGATAGGGAAAAGGAGATTTAAATCCCCATCCCCAAGCGTACGTGTTTAGCCAACGACAGCCCGCGCTAACCGCTCGCTCGTGTCCCTCCC
>CAYIMK010000214.1:0-1519 GCA_964364595.1 Microcaldota archaeon
GCCCGTAATCATGTATTTCTTCTCCTGCATGGCGGTGAGCAGCTCCTGCTGCCATCTGTATTTCAGGGAAGCCATTTCGTCGATGAACAGCACGCCCTTGTTTGCGCGGTGAATCGCGCCCGCCTCAACGCGCAGATGCGCCGGCGTGCCCAATCCGCCCGACTGCAGGGGGTCGTGCTTGACGTCCCCCAGGAGCGCGCCGGCCTTGTTGCCGGTGGCGTCGATGAAGGGCGCGTTGTGTCTGCCGGAATTGTCGATGATGAGTTTGGGCACCGTGTTGTCGGTGTTCATCATCCCCATGCGCGCGCCCACGCTGTTGGTGAAGCGCCACAAGAGAAAGAGGATGCCGACGCCCAGAAGCGTTGCCAGCACGAACCACTTGTTCTCGTTGCTGAGCTGCCCGGTTGCGTAGAGAAATACGATGACAATCATGATGCCGAGCAGGAAGAGCACGCCGCCCGACGGCCCGCGAGTGCCTGGGAGCGCCTGCCGCCCGCGCATGCCCTGCACGAGCATCCGGCCCGCGCCAATCGCGTTCGGGCCCTTTTCTTTCTCAACTCCGGACCACGGGCTGCATGTGCCGTCTCCAGCATCCATGTCCGCGTCAAGGCCCGCACCCTGGTTTTGTGCGCTCATCATGTCTGATGAGAGAAGAGGAGGCGAGCCCCCCGTTCCATGCCGCCCGCCCTTTTTCTCTTTTTGTTTTTCCATTATTTTTTTGGCGGCGTGCATGGCCTCCAGCCGAGGCAGGAGCGGCGCGAGCATGGGGTTCTTTTTGGCCTCGGCCATGGATGGATAAGTCGGAACGGCGATGACCTGAGGGTGGCTTTCCTCGTTGGGATTGGGGCGCACCAGCACGTCCTCGAGAGCGGCGGCCGGCATCAGCTCGGCCATGGCCTGCGCCAGCATGGATTTGCCCGTGCCGGGGGTGCCGACCATGAGCACGTGGCGGCGCTGTTTCGCCGCCTTCTTGATGATGCGCACGGCGTTATCCTGGCCTATGACCTGGTCTACCAGTGATTTTGGAACCGGTATCTCGGCTGTGGATTTGAATAAGCGCATAATAAAAAAACGGCGGGGGGATTAATAAAGATAGGCAGATGGGTCGGAAACTAGGCAGATGGGACGAACTGATGGGACGTAAAACGGGGTTGAGCATATGGCAAGCGACGAGGAAATACTCAAAGCTTGGAGCAGTTTGCCCAAGCGCATGAAGCAGGACGAGGCCGTTGTTCATTTCTACCGCGCGGCAGAGGCCGCAGGCAGGCGGCAGGCCATCTCCGCAGTCGAGACAGAACTTTTGTCTGGTTCCACAATCGAAACCGCCCTCTCGTCTTTTAGATTGGGGAGAAAAAAGAAAGCCAGCACCATAACAACGAGGGCCGTAATGAGAGAAGCGTTTCGGATTGCAAAAGAAAAGACGGAAAAGTAAATGTTGGTGGGACTAAGGCATTGTCATAAAATGGGTCCGTAAATAATTTTGCTGAAACTCCTTTTCCATATTCCGCTCGGCAGCAGC
>CAYIMK010000215.1:0-1514 GCA_964364595.1 Microcaldota archaeon
TTTAACGAGGAAAAGGTATTTGCTACTTTCGGTCGAGGTCAGCTAAACACGTACTCCCCAAGCACCCGTCCCAAAAAATGAGAGATAAATCCTCTGCTCATCCCAGCCGCACGAGGCCGGCGATGAGCATGAGAAGGCCGAATGCGCCCGCGATGATGGAGAAGTCAAGCCGTCGTGCCAGCTTGAGGAGCACGCCGATGGTGAGATAGCCGAACACGGCGCTGACGGCGGCCAGCATCAGCCCGTCGCCAAAGGCCAGGGAGCCCAAAAGCGAGCGGTCGGCGAAAAGCTGGTAGCCCCACAGCACCATCTCGGCGCAGAACACGGTCGGGATGGACAGGATGAAACTCAGCTCGAAGGCGGACATGGCGTCAAATCCCCGCCAAATCAGGCCGGTTGTGGTGACTCCGGAGCGGGAGAGGCCGGGCAGCACGCTGAAGCCCTGCATGAGCCCGACCATGAGGCCGTCGAGGGGGCCGGCCGAACCGGCGCGGCGGTCCTGATGCCGCCCTTTCTGCGAATGCAAAAGCAGGGCCGTGACAATCAGGCCAACGCCCATGATGCTGAGCAGGAAGCCCAAATCGAGGTTGGCAAGATAGGTCTTCGAGAGCCACAGGAGCGGCAGGGCAGTTATGCCGGTGCCGAAGAGGGCGGCGACATAGAAAAGGAGCTCGTCCTTGCGCGCCGCAGTTTTGCCCCCGCTTAGGAGCATCTTGAAGCCCGCGCGGGCCAGTTCAAGAAGCTGCGAGCGGAAATAGACGAGGGCGGCGAGAAATGTGCCGAGGTGGAGGTAGAGGAGGAGGGGGACGACCGCCTCGCGCGAGCCGCCCAACACCTGGAGAAAGACGGCCGTGTCAACGGTCTTGGAGGAGATGGGCAGCCATTCGGCGATGCCCTGCACTATGCCCAAGATTAGTATGGAGAGGGGGTCCATAAGGATAAACCAGAAAAACTTGAAAAAATAGCGTTAAAACAAAAATGCGAAAAACAAAAAAATCAGTGGATTGCCTTCTTGTCGACGATGATGTGGTCCGAGGACGCCAGCACCGAGGAGTAGGGGATGCTGATGAGCCCTTCCTCCTTGTTGAGCGCGCGCGCCGTGGCATTGTCCAGATTGGGCTCGACCAGCATGCTCTCGATTTTGCCGCTCACGTCGTGGACGTTCAAATCGATCAGCTTGCCGAGTTCCTCACCGTCGTTGGTAATGATTTTCTTTCCGGCTAGTTGCTTGGCGATGACGATCTTCGTCATGAGTATCACCTATCTCTTCATTCTGTCTTGCGCTACCACCTTTTATTTTAAATAGCTTTGCACTCCCCCGACGTGAGAGAGGGAGGGAATTAGGGCGGAGTGCGGTAGAGCTGCAGGTGCGGCACGGCCCCGATGCGCATGACCGATTTCTCGTCGCATAGGCCGAGGCGGAGGGCCGCCCCCACCGCCTTCTCGCCCACCAGGTTGGCCGAGGAACAGGATTGGAGATGGGGGTACAGGCCCGCCTCATCGATGGTTTCCTC